>JBDHWF010000004.1:0-66332 GCA_039810045.1 Chloroflexia bacterium | reverse complement strand
ACGGTGACATCTTTACCCCGGAAGTGGCCGGGCATGATTGTGCCGCCATAGACCACCATGCTCGGTACATCCAGGCGCACGATCCCCATTGCAGCACCGGGCATAGTTTTGTCGCAGGCAGCCAGCGCGACCACCGCATCGAACATATGCCCGCGTCCCACCAGTTCAATCGAATCAGCGATGATCTCCCGGCTGACCAACGAGGACTTCATTCCCTCGGTGCCCATCGTGATTCCATCAGAAATGGCGATCGTGTTGAATTCCATCGGCGTGCCACCAGCCGCCCGAATCCCCTGTTTGACGTAGCCCGCCAAGCGCCGCAGATTCAGGTTGCAGGGCATCGTTTCGGTCCAGGTGTTCGCGACGCCAATAATCGGCTTGGCGAGGTCTTCGTCGGTATATCCCATCCCCTTGAGATACGAGCGGGCTGCGGCACGGTCACGCCCCTCAAATAGTGTGCGACTCTTGTGTTTCATGTCGAAAGGTTGTTTAGCCATCTCTGCTCTTCTCCCATTAGCTCGTACAACGCGATACCCTAACGATAATGCAGCATAGGGGTAGGGTACACGGTTTTGTGGGTTGGTCAAGTGGCACTGCGCCTTTATACTGCGCTGAGGCTATCTGTGGGCGTTTGGTCAGAGAGGGAGGCGCGATGCGTACTGATGCTGCTTACGCTGACGAACTGGATCAGGCTGATCCGCTGGCGGCATTCCGCGAACGATTCTATCTGCCAGCCGATGGACTCTATTTCGACGGTAATTCTCTGGGATTGCTCTCGCGTGATGCCGAAGCGGCGACCTTGCAGGTGTTACACGAGTGGAAAACACTGGCGATTGATGGCTGGTTGAATGCGCCGCAGCCGTGGTACTACCTGGGTGAGTCCCTAGGCAAACTCAGTGCCCCGCTGCTTGGCGCAGCGCCCGATGAGGTGGTGGTGACTGGCACAACGACGACCAATCTGCACGCGCTGATCGCTACGTTTTATCAGCCAACACCAACGCGACGGAAAATTGTGGCGACCGCGCTGGACTTCCCTTCCGATCTCTACGCCCTGCGGAGTCAGATCGCCTTACGCGGTGGTGATCCGGCGACCGATTTAGTGCTGGTGGAAAGCGCGGATGGGCGCGTGGTTGAAGAACAGGCGATTATCGACGCGCTTGATGGGCAGACAGCCCTGCTGATCCTCCCTGCGGTTCTCTATCGCAGTGGTCAACTGTTTGACCTGGCCCGCCTGACCGCCGCAGCGCACGCGCAAGGAGCCTTGATCGGCCTCGATTGTTGCCACTCGATTGGGGTGGTGCCACACCAGTTTGACGAATGGGGCGTCGATTTCGCCTGTTGGTGTAACTATAAATATCTCAACAATGGGCCAGGGGGTACGGCTGGACTCTATGTCAATCGGCGACACTTCGGCCAAACGCCGGGGCTCGCAGGCTGGTGGGGCAGCGATAAGGCGAAACAGTTTGATATGGCGACCGACTTTACGGCAGCACCGAATGCGGGAGCCTGGCAGATCAGCACTATTCAAGCGCTGAGTGCCGCTCCATTGCAAGGTTCGCTCGCCATCTTTGCCGAAGCCGGAATCGCGGCAGTGCGGGAGAAATCGCTGCACCTGACCCGCTACCTGATCGATCTGTTGGAGGAAACGGGCCTGACCGCTGCCCCCTATCACTATGGGCTTGGTACGCCCCGTGACGATGCGCGGCGTGGGGGCCATGTGGCAGTGGAACACGCCGAGGCGGCGCGGATTGTGAAGGCGCTGAAGGCGCGGGGCGTAGTGCCAGACTTCCGACCACCGAATGTGATTCGGCTAGCCCCCATCGCGCTCTATACGTCATATCACGATGTTTGGCAGGTGGTACAGCATCTGCGGGCGATTATCGATCAGCGTGAACATGAACAGTTTGCTGATAGTCGCGATCTGGTGGCATAACGTGAAGATGCGCTCGGGCCGGAGGATTCCTCCGACCCGAGCGGGCGATCCTTGAATCGTGGTTGGTGTTTAGCGGTGTCGCCGCCCTGCCGACCGTCGTGAGGTCATTGTGGGGCGTACCCGACCAACGGCCTGCGGGGCTTTGGGGCGTTCAAGCGGAATTGGTGCGCCATCGCGGGTGCGCCCATAGTTGCGGCGCACCGGGATATTGGCGATCAATTCATCGTTGTGTCCGCGCCGCTCAACGGCGATCTCAACCCCGGAGGAGTCAATATCCAGGTGACGCGAGATCACTTCGGCGATCTCAGCCTTGATCGCCTCCATCGTGCCTGGGGGCATTGCCAAATGGTCTTGCACCAGCACAACCTGGAGCCGTTGCTTGGCGAGTTCGGCGCTGCTTGGGCCTTTGCTAAAGAGCGACCGTAAAAAACTCATGCTGTTCTCCTTCCGTTAGCTCGCCACGCGCTGGCGTGGGCGGAAGGCGTTCATCATTCGGGTCAGGAAGTTTTCATTCGCAACCGGGATGATCAGTGGCACTTCCTCGCCAAGTAAACGCTGGGCAATTTCGCGGTAGGCTTTGCCCGCCTTACTGGTATCGGAAAGGGCGGCAGGTTCGCCACGGTTGGAGGCCATCACAATGGTGGCATCTTCTGGGACGATTCCAATCAGGTCAATCGCCAGAATATCCTGAACATCGTCCGTGGTCATCATCTCACCACGTTGCACCAGGGCCGGATTGAGCCGATTGAGGATCAGGCGTGGTGGCGGCAATTCGGCGGCCTCCACCAAGCCAATGATACGGTCAGCATCGCGCACGGCAGAGACTTCCGGGGTAGTGACCACCACCACTTCATCTGCTCCGGCGATCGCGTTGCGGAAGCCCTGTTCAATGCCTGCTGGTGAATCAAGTACCACAAAGTCGAAATCTTTGCTCAGCTTCTGGCATAACTCGGCCATCTGCTCTGGGGTAACAGCGTCTTTATCGCGGGTTTGGGCGGCGGGGATCAGCGAGAGATTCGGAAAGTGCTTGTCGCGAATCAGGGCCTGCTTGACGCGACAGTTGCCCTCGATCACATCGACCAGATCATAGACGATCCGATTTTCCAGACCCAGCACAATATCAAGATTACGCAGACCAATGTCGGCATCGATCAGGCAAACATTCTTGCCATTCATCGCCAGGGCCATCCCCAGGTTGGCGGTTGTCGTGGTTTTCCCGACGCCCCCCTTCCCCGAGGTTACGGTAATGCAGCGTCCCATAGTTCCTCCAACTCTTTCGTGTACGCCAGCTACTTCATCTTCCACGGTTCAACGACCAATCGACCATTTTCCAGGCGCACGCGCTCGGGGGTGCCTGGCCCAGTGTTATTTTTCTCCGTTGGTGGGAGGGCATAATGACTGCCAATCCGTAGTTGGGTCGGGGTGAGCCCCAGGGCGCAGATGATCGCGCTGTCGTCGCCGAGTGCGCCAGCGTGGACCATCCCCCGGATAGTACCCCAGACGATGATGTCGCCAGAGGCAGCGACTTCGGCCCCAGGGTTGATATCACCAAGTAAGACCAGATTGCCGTGGTGCCGGATTCGTGCGCCCGACCGCAACGTCCGGCGGAGATAGAGCGCCTCGCCCGCGTCGGGGTTGACTGGATGAATCTGTGCAGTTGGAGTTGTGGTAATTGGTTGCCCGCCGCCGACGGAAACACGCTCAGGCTGCGCTACTTGCAGTGGGTGATAGCCCGCCTTGCGAATGGCCGCGCGCCCCTGTGGACTGGATGCCGTAAACCCACGCACAACCACGCCACGCTCTTCAAGTACTTGCCGATAGAACGTAATCTCGTCATCAGTCAAGGAACGCTCACCCAGATCGATGATCACCTCGGCTCCACTGAAAAACGCTTCTGCGCCGTCCAGGTGAGCGGCGAGCGCCCGCGCAACATCGCGCGGTTCATAGACGCGCGGATCATCTGGTACTGTCAGTAACAACCCTTCGCGGGTGCCCCGCACTTTGATCAACGCCGCTGCGGTGCTATTCGCCTGGTGTCCGCGTGAGAAGAGCGGCGGATCATGGTCATACGCTGCCTGTTGTGCCATCGCCTCACTCCTGCCCGATGCGGTCAGCCCGACCGTCGGCGTTGCTGGATCAGCCCCTGCCATTGAGACTGTACGTACACAGTGTAGATGATACAACGGGGTTGGTCAAGAGGGGCTGTCGGGCGAACGTGCACAGTACAGTGACATGGTGGCACTCGTATAAAGTTGGGTTGGTTGGTAGACTGCCATTTTCTGGCTACTGTCGGCACACGAAGAAATCGGAGAAGCCGATGAATGACTATACCTTTCGACCTGCTACCGCTGCCGATTTACCGCTGCTACGCCGCTGGCTGGCAACGCCCGCAGTGCGTGAGTGGTGGGGCGACCCGGCTGAGCAGGAGGCGTTGATTCGCGACGATATTGCTGGCGCGGCGATGACGACGTTGCTGGTTGCCTATCGTGGTCAACCGTTCGCCTATGTGCAGCACTGTGCTGCTGAGGCCTGGCCGCAGGAGTGCTTCGCCCATCTGCCCCCTACGACGCAGTTTGTTGATACGTTCATCGGTGAACCAGCGATGCTTGGCCAGGGGCACGGCGCGGCGTATCTGCGCCTGCTCGCTGAACAGTTGCTGGCTGCTGGTGCGCCCCTGGTCGCGATCGATCCTGATCAGGATAACTTGAGAGCGCGCCGCGCCTACGCCCGCGCTGGCTTTGTTGGTGATGAAATTGTGCAGACCTCTGAGGGGCCAGCCGTGCTGATGGTCTTTCGTAGGGCTATGCCAACTGGTAGTAGCGCCTGATAGCGGGCGTGGGGTATCAGGTGCGCGGCTTGCGAGCGAACCAGGCGTTGATCATCCCACAGGCGACCGGGGCCGCGATTTTGGCACTGGCGGAGCCGCCCTCAACAAACGCAAGCACACAGATTTCGGGGTTATTGTACGGCGCAAACGCGGCGCACCAGGCGTGTGATTGCAGCAAGAGACCTTCATCGTCGCGTTCTTCGCCGTATTCCGCCGTCCCTGTTTTCACGCCAGCGTCAATCCCTGGGGGCAGGGGAAATTGCTCAGTATTGGGGATCACATTCCCCTTCTCATCGAAGTTCGGAGCGACCAGCCCTTTGACCTGTTGGTCGCGGTGCCAGGTGACATTCATCCGCATCCCTTCGCGGACAATCTCCAGCAAATTGCGATCAATGGGGAGTTTGCGGACCACCTTGCCCTGTGGTTCTTGTACGACTTTGCCAGTATCGTCGAGTAGTTGGTGGACCAGCGTTGGCCGGAAGAGGGTGCCGCCATTGGCAATCGCCGCTGTCGCGTTGCAGAGTTGCAGCGGCGTGACTTGCATATAACCCTGTCCGATCGCCGTATTCAGCGTATCACCAAGCGACCAGAAATCATTCTCGAAAGTCTGTTCTTTCCAGGCAATGCCCGGAACTAGCCCTGGTGCCTCGCCATCGCCACCAAGCTCAACCCCCGTCTTTTCGCCAAACCCATAGAGGCGCAGGTGTTCGTTGAGTGCGTTGATGCCAATCCCGTCAAACCATTGTGGGTCACCCCCGTTTGGTTGATAGAAGTGGGTATCTAAGCCCGCAAGGTCGGTTTGTTTCGGCCCCGTCATCGAGTAGAAGAAGACATCGCATGAGGTTGCTAAGGCCTCGTACATATTCATCTCTTTGTGGGATTCATCGCGGGTCCAGCACCAATACCTATTCCCGCCATCTTCGCGGCCCAGCGGTGGGACGCGGATAAACCCCAGGCATTTGAACTTGGTGTCGTGCTTGATCTTGCCGCTATGCAGCCCTGCGCTGGCGACGAATGTTTTTAGCGTTGAGCCAGGGGGATACTGACTGGCGATACAGCGGCTTTGGAGCGGATGCCGCTTCTCTTTGTCGGGAATATCTTTCTCCAGCAGCAGGTCAAAATCTTTTTGGCTGATCCCATTGGCAAAGAGCCGTGGATCGTAACCTGGCAAACTGACCATCGCCAGGATCTCCCCATTGCGCGGGTCAATCGCGACTGCTGCGCCCGCTTTGGGCGGAATCGGCTTGATCCGATCTGGACGGTCGTGGGCGTTCTTTTCGTTCTCGCCTTTGATATATGGCTCAACGTTGTTGATGCCACCATTCCCATTGTACCCATCTTGCAGGATTTTGATCACTTCCTGCTGATAGTCGAGCGGAACTGTCAAGACAACACTCTTGCCATTGATCGGATTCACTCGCAACTCGGGGAATTCGCCGACTGGCTTATTAAGGGCATTGACCTTGGCGGCATAATGCCCAGGTCGCCCCCGCAAGAGTTCTTCCAGACCCGCTTCGATTCCCGCCCGTCCGATGTAGTCTTTTTGCTTGTAGATGTAAATGGGATCGCCATCGGAATCAAGGACCGCTTGTCCATTTTCATCTTTGACGATGTTCGAGCGCCATTCCTCGCCAGTAATTGGCCCCGTATACCCAAGGATATGCCCCAGTTCTTCACCAACCAGGTAGCGGCGGGTCAGGGTATTGTCGTCGATCTGCACTCCAGGAAGGTAGAGCCGATTGGCCTCGATACCGAGGGCCACTCCTTTATCGACATTGCTCTTGATCACCAGTGGTTCATAGGGCTTCCACCCACCATAGATCGCTACCTGATAATCAATCGGATTAACAATATCGACACCCGTTAGCTCTGGCTTAATGGCCCGAGCGGCGGCCAGTTGCTCAGGCTTCAGATCTTCATTAGAAACTGGTACTTTGATCGATTTCTGGGCGGCTCGTTTCTTCTCCGCGGCGGTAGCGATCTCTGTCTCCACTGGATCGCGAATATCTTCGACTGGCACTCCCAGCGCCGCAGCAAGGCGGCGGTAGGTTTCTTCGCGCTTCTCTTCATCGGCGTACAACTCGCTGGGTCGCAGCACGACGATATCCGCCATCTTCAATTGATTCTGCAAGGTGACATAAATCGCCCGCCGTTGTTGTTCGCCCTCAGTGGTTTCATCGTCAGGGAGGTTTGCGGGGACAATCGCCACCGACCAACTCTTGATATTGTCGGCCAGTGGCTTCCGCTCACGGTCGTAGATCAGGCCACGGGCTGCTGGGAGGGGGAAATCACGGCGGCTAACCTCTTGTTGCTTCTCGATCGCGCTTTGCTGATTGATCACTTGCAGATAGAACAAGCGCCCGGTAAGGGTGGCAAAAGAGGCGGCGGCTAATCCTTTGAATACGACAGTGCGCCGGGTAAGGCGGAGTTGATCGGCGGTGCGCTCAGGCGAGCGAGGCCGTTTCTTATCGGCCATCCGCTCGATTTCCATCCGTTTCTTCGAGCGAAATGTTGGTTGGTAGCGTTTACGCACGAGCATAACTATCGTTCCGTCCAATCCAGCGGTCGAGTAACTGCATCACGAGATAGAGTGGGGGGACAATAATGGCGTTGAGCAGCGCACTCAATAGCGCGAGGCGCAGCGTCGTCAGTAAGCTGAGTTGGGTACTCCCCACTGGAGCAAGATTCACGAAATAGAGTAACCACGAGAGGCAGAACACCGTCAGGCTGTGGACGATGGTCGCGACCATTGTCATCAGTAGCGGAAAGATCAGCCCACTTTGAAAGTAGCGACTGCGTCCGATCCAGCCCAGGATCGCAACGGGCAGCAACCCAAGGGCAGTCGTGCCGAGGGGTGTCAGTGTCAGCAAATCGATGAAAATCCCAATCCCAAACGCCCATATGAGGCCCTCGCGCGGTTCGCGCAATGCACTCCAGAGAAATAAGGCGACGAGCACCAGGTTGGGAGTGATACCGATAATCCGCCCCATCGGAACCACGGTGGTTTGCAGGAGTGCGAGTACAATCATGATGACGGCGAAAATGACTCGTGGCATGGATAACTGTACCCTCCTGCCACGCTTCATGACGGGCATCAACTATCGCCAGCGCGGGGTATTGGTTCGAGGTGTGGCAGTAGCGAGCGTACTCGCGCACAGGCGATTCGTCTGGCAAGGATAGCATAGCAGTCTGGGGAGAAACAACGCTGCCCGTTGCTCATGGCGGTTGGCTCGCTGGTGCTGCTGCTTGGCAGGGGCAGACTATTTTGCCAGTAGCGTAGAGTTGTTACACTATCGCCAGCGATGACGTAGTAGGGCGTAGGAATGATAGGTTTTTGGCAGAGGAAGCGAAGGGGTTATTAATGCAAGGGCCAGTTTTTATTCACGTTGAGCATGGGCCAGATGCCGGGAAACGGATTCCGTTGACGGCGGCAGTAGTGATTGGCCGCCAGGAAGGGCTTGAAGTCACGCTGAATGATCCGCAAGTGTCGCGTCAACACGCCCGCATTGAATTACAAGATGGCCGAATTACCCTCACCGATCTTGGTGGCGCGAATGGCACCTTCGTCAACAAGGCCCCTATTACGGGTTCAACGCAATTGATGATGGGCGATGCGATCGAACTTGGAGAAACGACGCTGCGGATTACTGGGCCTGCCCCACCACAGCAGACTACGGTTGTTGGCTCTGCTCCACCACAGCCCCCAGCAGGGTTTGGTGCTGCGCCCCAGAATGCTGCTCCCCCGAGCTATTCGGCACCAGCGCAGCGCAGCGGTGGTAGCCGTGCGCCGTTATTGATTGGGTTAGCGATTGGCGCAATCTTGCTCTTGTGTGTCTGCCTGGGGATCATGATGGTGGTGCTTGGGGGTGGCGGTGATGATAGCTCCCGCACCGTGTTTCCGGCGGTAGCAGGATATTGGCTGCCCCCTACCTAATCTGGTTGGGGTCTGATCTGCGCTTCTTCGTAGAGTGTGGCAAGATCGGCCTGATCTTCAGCGGTGAGGGCGCTATGGCTGAGGAGATCAGGCCGCTGGTACAACGTCCGGCGGAGGGCTTCGCGCCGTCGCCAGCGCGCAATCTTGGCATGGTGACCGCTCAATAAAATCGGTGGCACAGTCAGGCCGCGAAAATCGAGTGGGCGGGTGTAGTGGGGGCCTTCGAGCAAGCCAGAGCTATGTGATTCTTCGTGTAACGAGGCCGCATCAATCACGCCAGGTAAGAGACGCGTGGTGGCATCGACAATCACCATTGCGGCGAGTTCCCCACCAGTAAGAACATAATCACCCAGGGAGAGTTCGTCGGTAACAACGAGGTCGCGAATGCGCTCATCAAAGCCCTCATAGTGACCGCAGAGCAAGGCTATTCGAGGTCGCTGGCTGAGTTCTTCAGCGACCTGTTGGGTAAACGGGCGACCAGTTGGGGCGAGGAGGATCACGGGAACGCTAGGCTGGTCTGCGCCCAGCACCTGCTCAACCGCCTGTACCAGCGGCGGGGCTTGCAGGACCATGCCGGCCCCGCCGCCGTACGGAGTATCGTCGACGGTGCGGTGGCGATCGGTCGCCTGAGCGCGCCAATCGTGCAGGTTGATTTCGACCAGCCCACGTTCGACCGCCCGTTTAAGAATACTTTCACCAAGTGGGCCAGCAAACATCGTAGGAAACAGGGTGAAGATCTCCCAGCGCATAGCCCCGGTTCCCTCCTACCAGTTGCTTAGCGATTGAACAGATAGACCGCCTCGGCCTTACTAAATTGCCCGTGCGCGACAATGCTGGTGGCGTTCTGCGGGATTTGCTGCCACTGCTCCTCGCTCAGGCCACAGATAATGCTGCCATCATCGAACGCATCAGTGCGGAAAAGGTGTACTGCCGCGTTTCCCGGCTGATTGTACCAGAGGATCACTGGCTCTCCAGGGGTGAAAATCCCCTGTGTGGTAAAGGTGACGCCACTGGCGGCCTGGGTACTCGCCATCAATGCACTCACGGGGAAGGTGCTATGGATGGGGGCGTCCCCAACAGCAATCGATACGGTATTGGCAACGGCTTTGCCGCCTCCCTGGTAGGTTTCCATGAAGGCGCTGACTTCGGCGGGGTGTTCCGCAACGTAGGCCCGCAGTTGTGGATCATCGGCAGTGGCGTAGCTGAGACCCTCGCCCACGCACTGGGCATCACATTCCATCTGGTCTGGGGCATCATTCGACCAGGCGATCATTGTGCGGAATGTTAGGGTGGTGCCTGCGGCGGCAGTAACGCGCAGCCGCAGCGTGGCGGTTTTCAGTTCGCCGCTCTCAACCTTATTGAAGCCCACGACAACAACGTTGTTCTTCGTATCGATCTGTTCGAGCCAGGTACGCCACTGGTCATCTGCGGGCAGCTTTTTATCGTCGGACGCGGAGAAGCCGATGACCTCTACGCCTGCTGGTAGGGCCGTGAAGGTGCGTACCTGGCTGGCGTTGCCATTTTCGGGATTGGTGGAGTCGTTCGTTGCCAGCAAGGTCAGTTCGACAATATCACCAGCCCGCGCCTGAATATTGGGAGAAATGCTCTGCCCCGGCCAGACCCGCGGTAGGCCAGGGGTGCCAACGGTGCAGCCTGCCAGCAATGCCAGGATCGTGCAAAGCGGCAATAATCCAACGCCGAGTCGTCTACTTATCCCGCTTGGCTGGGTGGTAGTGTGTACCAGCCGTGGTGTTCCATAGTTTGTATCCATCGTTGCTCCTTATGGCGCGAATAGAGCCCCAGTGTCAGTTGTTCTCGCCAAGCGACACTCATCAATACCGTAACGTCCTAAGCCGCTGCTGGTTGCCTCGGGCTATCCTGATACCGTGTCAGCTAATCACCATTGCAGGGCGGCTGCGGCCCTGGATGGTCGCGCACAAGCCGGGCAGGTGAAGATCAGCGCGGCTGCGCTAGCGGTAGCCACAAGCGATGCTGGTAAGAGCAAGGGCGGACTGCTATAGTCCGCCCTTGCTCACGCTGGGTGTATCGCTTAGTTATCGATCTGGGCGCGTTGTAGCCGACCACTGTAGTCGATATAAATCGATTGCCATTCGGTGACGACATCAAGCGCGGCCTGTCCCGCTTCCCGGTGGCCGTTCCCCGTCGCCTTCGTACCGCCGAATGGTAACTGAATTTCTGCGCCAATTGTCCCAGCATTGACGTAGAGAATGCCCGTGTAAATATCCTGCATCGCCTGGAATGCCCGGTTGACGTTGGCGGTGTAAATCGCGGCGGAGAGGCCATATTGCACGCCGTTCGCCACGTCGATCGCTTCCTCAAACGAATCGACCGGGATCAGGGTGGTGACTGGGCCAAAGATTTCTTCCTGGGCTACGCGCATCGACGCTTTGGCTCCCCCGAAGATGGTTGGCTCGTGGAAATGCCCGTTTGCCAGGGTGTCGTTGTTGGCGATCTTGCCGCCAAGCACCAGTTCGGCTCCTTCGTCTTGCCCGACAGCCATGTAACTATGAATGCGCTCCAGTTGCGCGCGGCTGATCACTGGGCCAATTTCGACGCCATCGTGTAGGCCGTTGCCAAGGCGTAGCTTGCTGACTCGATCGGCGAGCCGATCGGTCAGGGTGCGTTCCACGTCGCGGTGGACGATCACTCGTGAGGCGGCGGTGCAGCGTTGGCCGGAGGTGCCAAAGGCGCTCCAGACGATGCCATCAAGCGCAAGGTCGAGGTCGGCATCCTCCATGACGATGATCGCGTTTTTGCCGCCAAGTTCCAGCGACACCCGCTTGCGGGTTCGGGCGGCTTCCATCGCCACATGATCGCCAGTTTCCGTGGAGCCAGTGAACGAGACCAGCGCAATGTCAGGATGCGCGAGGATGGCATCGCCCACCTCGCCGCCTGTGCCGAGGACCAGATTGAGTACGCCTGCGGGCAGGCCAGCTTCCTCAAAGACTTGTACCAGGCGCACGGCCAGTAAGGGAGTCAGGGAGGCTGGTTTGAAGACGACGGTATTGCCAGCGACCAGCGCGGGCATAATCTTCCAGGTAGGAATCGCCATCGGGAAGTTCCAGGGGGTGATCATCCCGCAGACGCCGAGCGGCTTGCGAACGGCCATCGCCCACTTGTTCTGTAATTCGGCAGGCACCTGCTGGCCGAACATCCGGCGGCCTTCACCGCCCATGTAATAGGCCATATCGATCCCCTCTTGCACGTCGCCACGTGCTTCGAGCAGGACTTTGCCCATTTCTTCGGTCATCTCGCGGGCCAGCTCTTCTTTGCGTTCTGCCAGGAGTTGCGCCGCCTTGTACAAGATCTCGCCACGTTTCGGCGCTGGCACCAGTCGCCACTTGGCAAAGGCGGCTTTGGCCGCCGCAACGGCCTGGTTTACGTCATCGGCAGTTCCTTTGGTGTAGGTGGCAACCAGTTCGCCCGTGGCGGGATTATGGGTCTCGAAGGTTTGCCCACTTTCGGGATCGCCCCATTTGCCGTTGATGTAGTTGCCGAATGCTCGTTTGGTTGTAGTGCTGCTCATCGCTGGTTTTCCTCCTTCAATGCCGTTTCTTCTTGTGTTTCGCGGTGTCCTCGGGGGTAATTCGCTTCGCTGCCGATCCAGGTTGCGCCATCAGTGTAGGCTTCTTTTTTCCAGATGGGGACAATCTCTTTCAGGCGAACAATGACATACTCGCAGGCGGCAAATGCTTCGTGCCGATGTGCCGAGGCGACCGCAATCACGACGCTTGCCTCACCGACAACAAGATGACCGACGCGGTGAATGATCGCGAAATGCTGAATCCCCCACCGTTCAGCAATTTCGTCGGCGACCTGCCGCATCATCTTTTCCGCTGCCGCAGGATACGCTTCGTAGTCCAATGCCACCACTTCTTTGCCGAGTGAATGGTCGCGCACGGTACCAGTGAATGAGACAACCGCGCCAGATGCGGAGTTACTGACCGCCTGAATCACCTCACGCACATCGAGCGGGGTATCGACCACCTTACAGAGGCGCACGCCTGTTGGGCTGCCGCCACTGACTGGCGGAATGACGGCAACCTCGTCGCCATCGTGCAGTGGCTGGCTCAGCGGTGCATATTCCTGGTTGACCATGAACATCGTGGCGGGGCGGAGCGCCGCTAGTTGTGGCTGGTTGACTACCACTGCGTCGATCAGGGTGTTTACCGTCGTGCCAGGGGCCACCTCGCGTATCTCGACCTCACAGCCAAGTTGTTCACGCCAGAGGGCAAAGTACCGCAGGGTAATCTTCATCAGTCCTTCTCCATTGCCAATTGGGGCAGTTGCTGCACACAGCTTGGCAGATTGTAGCATCCTTGACCGATCAGTCGGGAGAGCGTACTAGCAGGGCTACCTATTTTCCGGCGGGTTATCCGTTGACGCTGTGAGAACGGGCTTGGTATAGTACAGAGTGGTGATGATGCGCGGCATTGTCCCTTCCTGTGTCTACAGGAACGATTTGGCCTCGTAGGAGTTTGTCACGAATGGATAGTCCCTACCCTAGTAGCAGGCGCCGGGAAGGCGGCGGCGAGTAATACGGGCAGGCTGACTATCGATTCCTGCTCTCTCGCCGCCCGGCGAGGGAATTTTCTTACCATCCCTATTCCTTCCCGTCGCTTTTGAGCAACGGCAGGAGGCCCTGGACAGGACAACATTACTCCCTGACATGACGCGCTGCTTGTGATGAGTAGTAACGCGCTGATTACCCCTGCCTTGACGCGATGTTACATGGCTGGGTGCTATGGGGTGTGCGGTCTTGATACGGAGCCTCCTGACAACGTGGTGGCAATCGACACTGTTGGTTGCCAGGGAAGGATGGTGATGCAGTGCTGAACCAGACCAACGATGTGCAGGCGTTGATGGAGACCGAGTTGCAGTCACTGCTCTCGGTACAGCAGTGGGCGATCCTCGGCAAACGGATGGAGCATTATGCGCCGCCTGATATCGCCGATTTCCTCGACCGTTTCGATCCACCCACGCGGTCGATTATCTTTCGGGCCTTGCCACGCGCCCAGGCAAGTGAAGTCTTCGGTCACCTGGAGCCAGAACGGCAGGAGGCCCTGCTCCAGGATCTCACCGGGGCGCAGACGCGGGAGTTGCTCGCGTCATTGCCCCCTGATGATCGCACGTCGTTGCTGGCTGAGTTGCCCGCGAATGTGACGCAACGCCTGCTGACGACATTATCCCCAGCCGATCTGGCTGAGGTGCGGCAGTTACTGGGGTATCCAGAGGAAAGCGTCGGGCGGCTGATGACGCCCGACTTTGTGCGGGTACGAGCTGATGGGACGGTCGCCGAGGCGTTGGCGCATATCCGACGGTATGGGCATAACGCCGAGACGCTTGATGCGATTTATATCATTGATGCTGCAGGTCATCTGATCGACGATCTCAGTTTGCGGGTTTTTGTGCTGGCCGATCCCAACGCCACAGTTGATTCGTTGATGGACGATAGCTATGTGGCTTTGCGGGCAACTGATGACCGCGAAGAAGCGGTGCGCGCGATGGAGCATTATGATCGCGTGGCGCTCCCGGTAATTGATTCTGACGGCCTTTTGCTGGGGATTGTCACTGCCGACGATGTGCTTGATGTCGCCCAGGAAGAAGCAACGGAAGACTTTCAGAAGATGGGTGGGATGGAGGCCCTGGATACGCCCTATATGCAAACGGGCTTGCTGGCAATGATCCGCAAGCGGGCGGGGTGGTTGGCGGCGCTCTTTCTCGGTGAGATGCTGACGGCGACCGCAATGGGGTATTTCGAGGATGAGATTGCTAAAGCGGTAGTACTGGCGTTATTCGTGCCATTGATCATCAGTAGTGGTGGCAACTCTGGCTCGCAGGCGACTTCGTTGATCATTCGGGCGATGGCACTGCAAGAAGTACGCCTGCGCGATTGGTGGCGTATCTTCGTTCGTGAGCTACCAACTGGTCTGGCCCTGGGGCTGATCCTGGGGACGATTGGGGTGGTACGGATTTTGACTTGGCAGGCAATCGGGTGGAGCAACTATGGCGAGCATTACCTGTTGGTTGCCCTTACCGTGGGCTGTAGCCTGATCGGTGTCGTTTTATTTGGTACGCTGGCTGGTTCACTCTTGCCGTTTGTGTTGCGGCGGGCTGGATTTGACCCTGCCAGCGCTTCAGCGCCATTCGTTGCTACCCTTGTTGACGTTACCGGCCTGATTATCTATTTCACCGTTGCAAGCATCATTCTGCACAACACGTTATTGATATAACCACTCGTAGTCTTTAGCGAATGGGCCAGGGAGATCTTCTCCCTGGCCCATTGGTTCTGCGGTCTGTGTGGCGAACCTAGTGCTTCAACTCCTCGCCATTTGGTGAGTAGTCTGGGCTGGCAACACCACGCATCACTTCGCCTTCGCGAATCCATGTCTCGTGGGCCGCCTGGGCGACTTCTGCGGCGCATTCGTCGGGGATGTGTACGACCCCATTGACGTCGCCGTGGAGCAGGTCGCCGGTCTTCACCTTCATCCCAGAGATTTCGACTTCATCGCCAACGCTGACGCAAATGGGGTTGCCGTGGGAGACCACTAATCCCGTGCAGAAGTAGTGGAAACCGCCCAGGTTGCCCACTTCTTTCACGTCGCGCAGGCCACCATCGGTGAGAATCCCGACTGCGCCGAGGCGCTTCATCGTGGTGGACATGACTTCGCCAGCGTGGCAGGAGTGCGAGATATTGTTACCAACATCTTTAATCACGATCACAGCTGGCTTCGGTGCGTTCTCCAGGATCTTGTAGAGTTCGTTGAAGCCAATCCCGACGCGGCCCTCGGTGGTGCTATCGGCGGTGCAGGTGATCGCATAGCCGACCATTGGCGGCAGGTTCGGGTAGATGCACTTGATATCCATCCCCACATACCCATCGACCCGTGGCCGTACCTTGAAGGTCTCAATCGCGTTGGCGATGGTGGGGCTATCGATCCGGCGTAAGGCGTCGATCTGATCTGGTGTGAGGTCAACTGCCATCCTCGTTACTCCCTTCCAGTGGTGGTTGGTTAGTACAACCAACTGTTCAGTGGTCCGACCAGTGCATTGTACACGAGTGCCAAGATCGAGCAATGTTTGTGATCCTTGACCCGGTCACGCGGTGATTCTTGACGATTGCCTGAGCAGTGGTAGAGTGCGCTGCGGAGTGTTGTATGCTCAAACAGAAAGGAGCGGCTATGCCAACTGCTGCGGATCATTGGAGCGGGATGCCCGGTCGCTGGCCGTCATTAGTCACCCCGGAAGCGATCGCGGCGGTGCCAACAATTTCTACGCCGCGACCATCGCCTGATGGCCGCCTGATCGCCTACAGTCGTGGCTACGATGGGCGGAACGATCTTTGGGTGGTTGAGGCAAATGGGGGACCAGCGCGGCAACTGACTGATCAGGTCACGTTGCAGGGTGCCGACCCTAATCAGCGGCACGCCTCCGCCATCGCCTGGACGCCTGATAGCCGCGAAGTCATCTACGCCGCCGGGGGCGATGGCAAGCTACGGATCGTCGATGCTGCTGGCGGCTTGTCGCGAGCCGTTGACGAAGGGCCAGGGTCGCACCATTCTCCGGCTGTTGCACCAGATGGCAGCCGGGTGGCCTACGTTGCGGAACGGGGTGAGCAGGGTGATATTCTGGTGGCCGATCTTGCTGGCCGTTGGTATCGCACGATCAGTCAGGGCGATGAGTATGTCTTGCAACCGCGCTGGTCGCCTGATGGGCGCTCGCTGCTCTATGGGCAGTGGCCGCACTACGATATGCCGTGGGATGAGCGGGCATTAGTTGTCGCCGATCCTGAGAGTGGCGCACTGCGCGTGATCGCCGGTGGCACACGGGTAATCAATGCTGATCATGTTTGGTCACCCGATGGGCGGCAGATCGCCTATGTTTCCGACCGCGATAGTGACTTTGCGAACCTCTGGGTAATTGAAGCCGATGGCAGCAATGCGCGACGACTGGTAACGGAGAATAACCGCCATCAAACCCCTGCCTGGTCGCCGAATGGCCGCCAGATCGCCTATACCCGCAACGAGCAGGGGGCCTGTCAGATCTGGTGCTGGGAAGACGGCCAAACGCGCCAGATTACCAGTGCAGTGGGGGTCTGGGCTGAACTGAGCTGGCTCGATGATGAGCGGTTGGTGGGCGTCTTTTCCTCTTCTACGAAGCCCAATGACCTCTACGTGGTCAACGTGCGTACGGGCGAGCAAAGCCAACTCACACACAGTGCCACTGGCGGAGTTCTTGGGGGTGGCCTGGTGCAGCCAGAAGTCGTTGAGTGGCAGAGTACCGATGGTCTGCCTATTCAGGGCTTGCTCTTTACCCCGCGCGAGCAACAGCCCGGACAACACCCGCTGATCATCAATATCCACGGTGGCCCAGTCGGACAGTCGATGCAAGATTGGCGCGGCGCGAGTAATGTGCAATATCTGGTCAGCCGTGGTTATCAGGTACTCTCGCCGAATTATCGCGGTAGCCTGGGTTACGGTCGTGCCTTTATGGAGAAGCTCTACGGTGATTGGGGTGGTGGTGACTTGCAGGACCATATCTCTGGTGCAAAGTTTGTGCTAAAGCGCGGCCTGGCTGACCGCCGCAAAGTCATTGCGATGGGCGGCAGTGCTGGTGGCTATGGCACGCTGATCTGCATCACGAAAGCGCCAGAGTTTTTCCGCGCTGGCGTTTGTCGTTTTGGGATTGCCGAACTCGCGAGTTTCACCGACAAGACCTGGATCTTTGAGCGACATTACATTGCCAAGCTGATGGGGCCACAGGGTGGGGACAACAGTGAGTTGTACCGCGATCGCAGCCCCATCACGTTCGTGACTGATGTGCGCGAGCCAGTGCTGATCTTGCAAGGTGAGGAAGATATTGTCTGCCACCCCAGTCAGATGGCGATGATGTTTGATGCGCTGAAGCGGGCGGGGAAAGATGTTGAGTATCACACTTACCCCGGTGAAGGCCACGGCTGGCGGCGGTTTGCCACGCTGGTGGATGACGCTAAACGGGTCGATGATTTCCTGACGCGGAAAGTCTTGAACCGCTAGGGTATTGCCTGTACCAGGGTGCGATTCCGCCCGATCACGATCGCGTTGAGGAGCAGCGCGGTGATGCCCAGGCTGACCAACGTGGTCACTGGGCCAACAACGCTGCTAAGGGCTCCTGAGAGCAAAATCCCGAAGGGGGTTACGCCAATCGCCATCGCCAGAATTCCCAGCGCCCGCGCCCTGAGCGCGGGCGCAATTGCACCAGCAATGATCGTCGCCTGCATCGCGCCGAAGCAGGTGGAGCAGACACCCATCACGACCTGTACGGCGAGCGAGAGGGCGTAGAAGTGCGAAAGGCCAAGCACGATCACCAGCATGGCTGCACCAGTCGCCCCACCGAGAAAGACCAGGCCATGATGCAGCGGGCGCGCCCGCGTCATCAGGATTGATGCGGCGATGACTGCCCCAATCCCATCGGCGCCCGCGAGGATCCCCATTGGCACGGGGCCAACCTGCAAGATCTGCTCGGCGATCACGGCGATGATTTGCTGATAGCAGAAAACACAGAGATTCATCACGACCGTGATCAGCAGTAAGGCGCGGACAATCGGCGTGCCAACTGCTGTGGTCCAGCCAGTGCGAATCAGCGTGATCAGGGCAACGGCGGCTGGGGGCTCACCAGGTAAGGTGGCTGCCACGCCACGCAGGCGTAAGGTGACGAGAATCCCGATGCCGTAGACGACGGCCAGCCAGCCATAGGCGAGGCTTGGGCCACTGATGGCGAGCAGCCAACCGCTCAGTGCTGTTGCCCCCACTTTGCTGGTCAGCATCGTGACCGATTCCAACGCCATTGCCTTGCTAATTTGCGCTGGTTCTTGCAGTTGGGTAATCAGCGCCCGCCGCACAGCAAAGTCGCAGGTCCAGGCACAGCCCAGCAGCCCGGTCAGGGTAGCAAGCTGCCAGAGTGGGACTGGCCCGATCCTGAACAGGATGGCGATAGTGAGGGTGGTGCAGAATCCCACCACCTGTACTGCGGTGAGGAGCAGATGCCCCCGAAAGCGGTCAGCCAGTGAACCTAAGACGACTCCCAGGATCAACATCGGTAACATTCGTGAGAAGCCGATCAGGCCAACTGCGAAGGCCGAGCCAGTCAGTTGCAGGACGGTCCACCCGGCAATGACGATTTCAGCCATGTAGGCATGGTAATAGCAGAGACCAGTAACCCAGAGTCGGCGATAGGCAGGCTGCGCAAATAACGCTGACGTGCCAAATTGCCAGCGTGGTGCGGCCTGGGCTGGTGGTGCTATCTCCTGATCAGTCGCCCGGCCCACATTGTCCTCAGTCTGGTTGGTCTGTTTTCCTGTGGTAATGCACTGCGCGTAGCCTAGCGGCTTTGCATCAATCTGTCTACTTTGCTACCCTGACGGACGCTGCCTGTACCTGGCAGTATGGTTTGTGAGTGCTATGGGCAGGTTTGGCGTACTTCCCTGTCGTAGTATTCCAAGGGGTATCGGGGAAAATTAAAGGGGAGATTGGGCCTTGAACGACGATGTGAAGGACCTCAGCCAACGACGGCAATTACGACGACGTGAGTTTTTGCGCTATGCCACTGTAGGGTTGGGTGGTGCGGCAATCACTGGCTGGCTGGCCGCGTGTGGCGGCGCAACCTCGACGCCAACAACGGCACCCCTGCCAAGTCCCAGTACTGCCGCTGCCCCAACGACGGCAGCAGCAACCAATACGGTAGCGGCGGGTGGGGCCACGGCAACGCGTGGTACTACGGCGACTGTTGGCACCCCAGGGACTGCCAGCGCCGGTGCGACAGTCACCAGGGCTGCTGGAGCTACACCAGGTGCGGTTGGTACACCGAGCGCGGCGGGCGCAGTCACCTTTGCGGTCTCCGGCGATACGGCGGAGAAAGATGCCTATACGAAGATCGTCAATGCGTTCAATGGCCGCCAGTCGCAGGTTAAGGTCACGCTATCGCATATCCCAAGTGCCAGCGATTACACCAAGCGGCTCACTGCCGACCTGGCGGCGGGTACGCCCCCTGATATTACGCTGATGAACTATCGGCGATTCGGGGCCTTTGCGGCGCGTGGGGCGTTTGAGCCAGTTGCCCCATACCTGGCAGCAAGCAGCGCCTTGCAACCATCGTCATTCTTCCCCGAAGTCGTCACTGCCTTTATGCGTGGTGGGCAACTGGTCGGGATTCCGCAAAATGCTTCCAGCCTGGTGATCTATTACAACAAGCAACTGTTCCAGCAAGCGGGCGTGGCGTTCCCGAAAGACGATTGGAAGTGGGAGGATTTTCTGAATGCTGCCCGCAGCCTGACCAAAGGCACCGAGCAATATGGGGTAGGGCTTTCTCCCGAGATGATCCGGGTGGCTCCGTTCATCTGGCAGAATGGCGGCGATATTGTCGATAATCTGGCAACCCCGACGAAACTCACCTTTGATCGGCCTGAATCAATCGAGGCGATCCAGTGGTTTATTAACTTGCAGACGCAGCACAAAGTGGTGCCTGATGCCGTGCAGGTGGCTGCCGAGGATGATGAAGCGCGGTTCCTGAATGGGCGCAGTGCGATGTGGTTTGATAGTCGGCGGGCCGTGCCAACCTTACGCACGATCAAGGCGTTTGATTGGGATGTCGCGCCGCTGCCTGCTGGCAAGTCCCGCGCCTCAATCCTCCACTCCGATGCTTATCTGTTGATGGCGGCCAGTAAGAATAAAGCGGCGGCCTTCTCCTTTATGGAATATGCCAATTCCGCAGAAGGGCAGACCTTTATTGCCGAGACTGGGCGCACAGTGCCTTCGATTAAGGCGATTGCCGAAACGCCAGTCTTCCTTGACCCAAACGCGAAACCTGCGAATAGCCGCGTCTACCTCAACGCGATTCCCGTGATTCGCCCGACGATCAATATTGATACGACGGAGCAGATCGAGGGGATCGTCAATAACGAACTGAAGCGGGCCTTCTATGGGCAAGCGACGGTGACTGAAGCGATCAGCGTGGCGCAGAGTCGCACTGCCGAACTGTTCAAGCCCTAAAAACTGCTCAGCGTTGGGTCGTCGTAGGTGGTGGTTCGCGACAACCACCGCCTGCGACTACAATAGGTCGATGCAACTATCCCCGCGCTGGCTGACCTACCAGGAGGATGCGCGGCAGTGGACTGAGGAATCGACCATACATGGGAGCACTGGCGCGACAATCGAGCTATCGGCTGGGGCTTGGCTTTATGCTGAGTCCCTATCTGCTTGGCGTAACGGTGCTCATCGCGCTGCCCGCACTTTTTGCAGGAGTCTTTGCGTTTGCCCGCTACGACGCCCTGACACCGCCCGTCTGGATCGGCTTCGAAAACTTTCAGGTCGTCTTTCGCGATCCGCTCTTTCGGATCGCCGTGCGTAATTCGTTTGTCTTTGTGCTGCTGGCGGTTCCTTTGCGGCTTGTGGGGGCGCTGGCGTTGGCGTTGCTGCTGTCACAGCAGCGGCGCGGCGTGGCGATCTATCGGGCGGCGGTCTACCTCCCCACTGTGATCCCTGATGTGCCGTATGCCTTGCTCTGGCTCTGGATCTTCAACCCGATCTATGGGCCACTGAACAGCGTCCTGCGGGCGGTGGGGTTACCCGCCCCGGCCTGGCTGGTCGATCCGAAAACGGCGTTGCTGGCAATCGTGCTGATGTCTTCGTTTCAGCTGGGAGAAGGCTTTGTCGTCTTGCTGGCAGGGCTGAAAGATATTCCGCACGAACTCTACGATGCTGCGGCGATTGATGGCGGGGGGCGCTGGCGCGTTTTTTGGACGATCACACTGCCGCTTCTGTCGCCGTGGCTGCTGCTGAACACGTTGCGCGATATTATGCTGAGTGCACAGGGTACGTTTACTCCCGCGCTCTTGATGACTGGGGGCGATCCCTATTACGCAACCCTGTTTCTGCCGTTGCATATCTATAACGTCGCCTTTGGCTCACTGCGCTTTGGGCAGGCGACCGCCATGATGTTGTTGCTCCTACTAGGGGTAGCCCTCCTGCTAGTGCTGGTCTATTTCCTGCTGGGGGGCTGGGGCTATGACGACGATCTCTAATCCCCGCCTCGTAACGCTGGGGCGGCGGCGCTGGTCTGGCGCGTTGCTCTGGCAGATCGTCGCTATCGCCGTTGCGCTGCTATTCACCGTGCCACTGCTCTGGATCGTGGTGGCCTCGCTGCGCCAGCCCGGTTTGCCTCCACCACGGGGGATTGAGTGGTTCCCGCGCCCGTTGGCCTGGGGCAATTATCGCCGTCTCTTTGAACTGATTCCGCTTGGTCAGTATGCGTTGAACTCTCTCTTGGTCATTGGGGTAGCAGTACCACTGACGGTGATTACGGCATCGTGGGCGGGGCTGGCGATGGCGCAGTTGGAAGGACGGTTGCGGCGTGGTTTGCTGGTGCTGGCGATTCTCCTGCGCCTGGTGCCAGTAACGGCGTTGTGGCTGACGCGCTTCTTTCTCCTGGCGCGGTTGGGCTTGCTCGATACCCTCTGGGCGCTGATCTTGCCCGCCGTGATGGGCACCAGCCCATTCTACGTCTTGCTATTCTACTGGACCTATCGGCGGATGCCCCGTGCTATCTTTGAATCTGCCCGCGTTGATGGGGCGGGGCCACTGCGGATCTGGGCGACGATTGCGCTGCCGCTCGCCCGTCCAACCGCTGCGACGGTGGCGGTGCTGGCATTTGTCTACTACTGGCGCGATTTTATTACCCCACTCCTGTACCTGCGGAGTGAGCAACTCTATACTCTACCCGTTGGCTTGCGCTTATTGCAGCAACTGGTGCGCACTGACTGGCCGATTTTGTTGGCTGGTTGTGTGGTGATCACGCTGCCGATTATCGTCATCTTTTTGCTGGCTCAACGTGCCTTCTGGGCTGATCAACGGGCGGGGAGCTTTGGCGGCCGCTGACCAGTTGCGAATTAGTAAGAAAATTGTGATACTGCCCCTGGCTTTCGACTAGTACCAGCGTAAATGATTGAGGAGGGCAACGATGCTCCAGAAGTTTGCGGTCTATAACGCTAATATCCATACCCTCAATGCAGCACAGCCACACGCCGAGGCAATGGGGGTTATGGCGGGTCGAATTGTGGTGGTTGGCTCCAATGATGACGTGCGGGCGATCATGGGCAATAGTGACGGCTTCGACGCTCGTGGCCGCACAATCGTGCCGGGGATGATCGATGCCCACCTGCACTTTCTGGGGTTGTCGCTTGACCTGAATCGGGTGCAACTGGGTGGGCTGACCACCATTGCCGATGGCGCGGCGCTGGCTGGACAGCGGGCCGCAGTGACCCCTCCGGGCGAGTGGGTGCGCGGTGGTGGCTGGAATTACAACAATTTTCAGGATAGCCGCTGGCCGACTAAAGAAGACCTTGACCAGCAGGTGCCGAACCATCCAGTCGCTTTTTCGTCACACGACCTGCACTCGCTCTGGGTGAATAGCAAGACCCTGGAACTGGCGGGGATCACGCGCAACACCCCTGACCCTGTTGACGGGGTGATCATGCGTGACGCCAATGGCGAACCAAGCGGGATGCTGCTTGAAGGAGCGATGAAGGCAGTGCGTGAAGTTATCCCCCAGCCCACTGCCGAAGAAAAGGTAGAAGCCCTGCGGGCGGGGATGCGCGAGTCGAACCGCCTGGGGCTGACTGGCGCTGGCTCAATGGAACAGGCCGATGCATTGACCGCGTTGCAGAAGCTCCGCACTGCCGGGGAAATGACGATGAGGATCTATCACAGTATCCCCGCCGATTCGCTCGATCACGCGTTGGCGCTGGGGCTGCGGACGGGCCTTGGCGATGAGTGGCTGCGGTTAGGGCATCTGAAAATCTTCTCTGATGGCACGCTCGGTTCGCGCTCGGCCTCGATGCTCGAACCGTACGCTGGTGAGCCAGATAACTACGGTATCCCTGTGCGCACGCCCGAAAACTTGCGCTATCTGATCCGCACTGCCGCCGCCAATGGGATCGCCTCCTGTATTCACGCTATCGGCGATGCGTCTAATCGACTCTTGCTCGACATCTTTGAGGAAGCACAGGCGGATGGTCTGGGGCCAGGGCTGCGGCATCGCATTGAACACGCCCAAGTACTGTCGCCAACCGATATTGGTCGTTTTGCCACGCTCGGCGTGATCCCCTCAATGCAGCCGATCCATTGCACCTCCGATATGTTTGGGATTGATCGCTGGTGGGGCGACCGGGGCAGCTTTGCTTTTGTCTTTGAGACGTTGCGGCGCAGTGGGGCCGTTCTCGCCTTTGGCTCCGATGCACCAGTCGACAACCTCAGCCCGATCGCGGGCATTCACGCGGCGGTGATGCGGCAGAATGCGGCGGGCTTACCAGCAGGTGGCTGGTATCCAGCCGAACGTCTCTCAACGTATCATGCGCTTGAAGCGTATTGCAGCGGGGCAGCGTATGCCTCTGGCGAGGAAAACCTGAAAGGTACCTTGGAGCCAGGGAAGCTCGGCGATTTCGTGGTCCTCTCGCAAGATTTGCTGACAGTGCCAGGGGAAGCATTGTTGCAGGTTGTGGTTGAGGCAACGGTGGTGGGCGGGCAGGTCGTGTACGGGCAATAAGCCGTTGGGTATCTTGGTGGAGGCGCCGCTGACGTTCAGTGCTTCGGCGGAGGCGTCAGATCCCAGCGCCAGAGTTGCCACCAGCGCCCGATTGGGGTGCCGCTTGGGGTGAGGGCAGCCAACACGCCCCAGGCAAAACTCATCGGCCCAGCAAAAGCCAGGGCGCGGCTGAGCGGGCGTTGGTCGAGGCCGCCCAGAATCGCCAGCAAGATCAGTCCCTGCGTGATCGTCAGCAACAGCCGACTGATCCCGGTCAGATCGACGCCGCGCTTTAGGCGTAGCCAGCGCCCCAGCGCAATACCACAGAGTATCACCAGCACTGCGGCCAGGAACGCGAAAGCGCTGGTGGGCCAGCTCATCAACACAGTCTCCCGATCAGCAGTGAAAGGCTCCTTATCGCTCGTTGATCCGGCGCTTGCCAGGGAGCAGCGACCAGCCCGCTGAAAGTGAACTCAGCGGGCTGGTGCCGTGGTTATGCCGAAGGCTGGCTGAGATCGAGGTCAAGTTCGGGATAGAGCGGGTGCCGTTGCAACAAATCGTTGATTCGGCTCTGTGCTTCGTCGGCGACGCCTGGGGTGACTTTATAGCGCGCCTTACTCTGCTCGCCACTCTTGGTCGTCGTGGGGGTGGTATTTTGTAGCACTTTACCAATAATCGCGGCGACTTCGCGCATTTCGGCCTGGCCCATCCCTAGCGTGGTGAGGGCGGGCGTGCCCACTCGCAGGCCGCTGGTGTACCAGGGTCCGTTCTGGTCAAACGGGAGGGAGTTGCGGTTGAGGGTGATCCCACACTCGCGCAGTGCCGACTCCGCCTGTCGGCCAGTCAGATTAAAGTTGGCGGCTACGTCAATCAGCAGCAGGTGATTGTCGGTGCCACCAGTGAGAACAGTGAGCCCTTCCTCGATGCAGCCAGCGGCTAGCGCCTGGGCATTCTCCACAATCTGCGCTGCGTAGGTGCGGAACTCCGGGCGCAAGGCTTCGTGGAATGAGACTGTCTTGGCCGCCATCACATGGGCCAGCGGCCCACCAAGAATGGCGGGGCAGCCTTTATCGACCCAGGGGGCGAATTCTTCGTTTGCCAGCACCATCCCCCCGCGTGGGCCACGCAGGGTCTTGTGCGTGGTAGTGGAGACGACCTGCGCGTGGGCCACGGGGTCAAAATCGCCGGTGAAGACTTTGCCCGCAACCAGCCCAGCGAAGTGGGCCATATCGACCATGAATACTGCGCCGATTTCGTCGGCAATCTGCCGCATCTCCTTGAAGTTGATCCGCCGAGGGTAGGCGCTGTAGCCCGCCAGCAAGATCAGTGGTCGTACTTCCAGTGCTGTCTGACGAACCTGATCGAGATCGAGCAGCTTCGTTTCTTTGTCGACCGAGTATGAGTAGACATCAAAGAGTTGGCTGGAGATATTGTGCCGATAGCCGTGTGTCAGGTGACCACCAGAATAGTAATCGAGTGCCAGGAGACGCTGATTGTGATACGCCTCGCGCACCTTCGCCCACTGTTCGCGGGTGGCTTTGGAGGGGTCCTCTAGCCCCAACTCGGCGAGTGCGGGTGCTTGCACGCGCGCGCTGAGAATCGCGCTGAACGCGACCAGATTGGCGTCGGCCCCGGAGTGTGGTTGCAGATAGGCATACTCTGCGCCGAACAGTTCGCAGGCGAGTGCTGCCCCGGCAGCCTCGATCGTATCAACATTGTCGCAGCCAGCGTAGAAGCGGTGGTTGGCGTAGCCTTCAGCATATTTATCACTGAACAGGTTGCCCATCGCCAGGTGTGTTGCCAGCGACGCATAATTCTCCGAAGCGATCAGTTTCAGCGTGTTTCGCTGGTCTCGCAGTTCGGCCACAATCGCGGCGGACACCTCGGGCGCGACAGCGCCAACGGCGTCGAGTGCGGCGTAGAATGCAGCGGCACCAGGGTTGATCGACGCTTTTTCGTGGCCTTCCAGGTAGCGTAGGAGTAATGATTGGGCAGCGGTGGTGGTCATAGAGACTCCTCCTGCGTGATCTGAATCCCCGGCCCCAGTTCGGCCAGAGGAATGCAAAAAGGGGCCTCGACAGCGGGTCGATGCCCCCAAGCCCAGGCGAGCGGCTTCATCAGGCGCATCCGGGCTTCCCCGTGGTTGCCCACGTTGTTCGCCAGTGACCCGGAGCGGATCCGTTGGGCCACAGTATAGCAAACTCGGATCACGATTGATCAGCCTACCCTACCGTAATTGCCAGCGGGCGAGTACGATTCTGTCGGATAGTGCGGCAACGATGGCGGTAAGGAGCGGAGTAGTGGGGCGGGGCGAACGTGGGCGACCAGCAGCGACGAGCGAATGGCTCTATGGCCGCAACGCGATTATTGAGTCATTGCGGGCGGGACGACGGCGTAATCAGCGGCTGCTGCTAGCGGCTGGTTCTCGCGAGGCGGGGCTACGTCCCCTGCTTGATGCTGCAGCCCAGGCAGGTGTGCGCCCAACGGAGGCTCAGCGCGATCAACTGGATCGTTTGGTTCCAGGAGTGAATCATCAGGGGGCGTTGCTAGAAGTGACTCCCTATCCTTATGCCGCCGCCGAAGACCTACTTGCCACTGCATCGCCCGATGGCGCACTATTCCTGTTGCTCGATCAGTTACAGGATCCGCAAAACGTTGGTACCCTCCTCCGCAGTGCCGAGGCCGTGCGTGTGAGTGGGGTCTTTCTCCCTGAGCATCGCGCAGCGGTAATTACTCCGGCAGTGGTGAATGCCTCTGCTGGGGCGACAGAGTGGTTGCAGATCGCCAAAGTGACAAACCTGACGCGGACGATTGGGCAGATGCGGGAGCGCAATATCTGGGTTGCTGGGTTGGAAGGAACCGCCGAGGCGATGCCGATCGATCGTGCCGACCTGCGTGGTGCGCTGGCTTTGGTCGTTGGCAGTGAGGGCAGCGGGATCTCTCGCCTTGTGCGCGACGCCTGTGATTATCTGGTGCGGCTGCCAATGCGCGGGTCAATTGGGTCGCTGAATGCAGCAGTAGCGGGTTCAATCGCGCTCTACATGGCGGATCGCCAGCGGGCGCAGGGGGATTCGTGATGATACGCCCGCCGAAAGGGAGCCAGCAGGCCCCGACATCTGAGGAAATTGCGGCACTGCGTCTCGCAGATATTCTCGCCCCCAACCTTGATCTGCTCTTTGTCGGGTTCAACCCATCAGTCTATTCGGCGATACATGGGCATTTTTATGCGCGACCAGGAAATCGCTTTTGGGTGCTGTTGGCCGCTGCTGGGTTGACCCCGCGTGTCTATGCCCCGACCGAGGATCGGTCATTGCTGGATCTGGGAATCGGGATCACCGACCTCTGTCCTATCCCCACCCCAGGCATTGCTGATCTCCCCCGCGCGGTAGCGGAAAGTGGCCGCGCAGCCCTGACCGCGAAGATTGAGCACTATCGTCCCGGAGTCGTTGCGTTCAACGGGCGGGCGACGTATGAACGGTTCTTCGGTCAGCCACTGGCGGCGTGGGGGCTACAGCCCACTGCCCAGATCGGTACTGCGCCGAGCCTGGTTTTCGTCACCCCTTCGTCGTCGGGGCGGGCAAATGGGGTGGGGGTGATACGTGAGGCAACGTATCGTGCGTTGGGTGATCTGATTGCTGCGCGTCGGCAAGCGAGCTAGTGGCAAGGTTCTTGCTCGCAACGATAGAGTAGCGTCACCAGGTCAGCTCTGGGCTGATTGTCGTGGTGGGCGATTTCGTACGAAGGAGGACGTAGTGGCGAAGACATTTATGCAGATGGTTGGCGAGGCCAAATCCGAAGTGAAGAGCGTAGAGCCACAAGCGTTGCAGCAGCAACTTGAAGGCAATAGCAAGAAACCATTAGTGATCGACGTGCAGGAACCAGAGGCAATCAAAGAAAGCGGCACTATTCCTGGCGCAATCAATGTGCCGCTGGGTGTGCTGGCGATTAAGGCCGACCAGGAATTGCCTGAAGCAATGCGCGACAAGCGCTTGCAAGATCGCGATCAGGAAGTGGTCGTGACTTGTGCTGCTGGCGGCCAGGCTGCGCTTGGTGCCAAGACCCTGAAAGATATGGGTTTCACGAATGTGCGCTACGTTGATGGCGGTCTTCGCGGCTGGAAAGAAGCAGGCTTGCCAACGAAATAACCTGCTACGCAGTGTTACTGTCCGAGTGCCGTGGGCGATTGTCCACGGCACTGCGCTGTCTGTCGCTGAATCAGGCTATACTTGTGCCGTTAAGCTACGGATACGTTTGGGGATAAGCGGCGATGGTGCGTACAATTGGGTTCGATGGTGATGATACGCTCTGGCACAATGAATCGCTTTTCGCGTTGTCGCAAGAACGCTTTTACCAGCTATTGCAGCCGTATATTGCCGCCGATAGTACAGCGGAGCGACTTTTTGCGATTGAGATGGCAAACCTGCGCCTCTTTGGGTATGGCGTAAAAAGTTTTATGCTCTCAATGATCGAAACCGCGATTGAACTTTCGGCTGGACGGGTGACCGCAGCAGAGATTCAGACGATTCTGACGATTGGCAAGGAATTGCTTGACCATCCAGTTGAACTGCTCCCCGATGTCCACAAGACGATTGCTATTCTGGATCACGACTACGAACTGCTGCTGATTACGAAAGGCGACCTCTTTCATCAGGAGAGCCGGATTGCTGGCTCTGGCCTCGGTGAATTCTTCGATGGGATTGAGATTGTCTCGGAGAAAGATCCAGCGACCTACGAACGGATTTTGCGTCAGCGTGGGATCGCCCCAGCCGAGTTTCTGATGGTTGGAAACTCGGTCAAGTCGGATATCCTGCCAGTGATTGCGATTGGGGCGCAGGCAGTACATATCCCCTATCAGATCACCTGGCAGCACGAACTGGTGGAAACAGATGCCGCCCAGCGGGCGGGCTATTGGGAACTGGCAACGATTGCTGAATTGGTGCCGAAGTTGCACGAATTGGCAGCGAAGTAGTTTGGCCTGAGATAGGGGAGTAATGGAGCCATTCGACGATCAGCCGCTTGGTGAACGCCCGCATATTGCGGTCTTTTCGTCCGATAAGGTCGGCAACTTTGTCGTGATTACCCCGCTGTTACGTGGCCTACGCCATAAATACCCTGGCTGCGTGATCGATTTCTTTGGCGGGGAAATCACGCGTGACTTTGAGGAAGCCTGCCCCTATATCGCCGCGCGTTGCTCCCTGTATGGCGGCGAACCGGGGGCTTTTCTCGAACGGCTGACGACATTCCTGGCTGCGCGACGGCAAGAAGCGGGCGACTATATTCTGGCGATTAATTGCGATGAGTTCAGTGAACTGAATGTCGTTGTCGTGACCGCAGTGGCCCCACGCTATATCGCTGGCGGCGCGTTGACGACCGACTTCCGCCGCCGCCTGCCTCGGCGCGATGACCCCGTTGATCGCCTGCTGGCTGACACCGATTGGAATGGGCCGGGGTTTGTGGCGCGTCATGCCCCATTGGTCCACAGCAACTATATCGGTGAGATTTTCTGTCGCCTCGCCCGCCTGACTGACGACGATACTGACCCATTGCAAACGGAGGTACCAACGGCTCCTGCCCCATTTGTCACACCAGATATTTTGCTCCATCTCACCACAACCCGTGGGGCGAAGTTATGGCACGTGGCGGGGTGGGCGCAGGTGATTGCGTGGTGTGCTGCGCAGGGATTGACTGTGGGGTTGTTAGGGCATCGCCCAGAGATCGAGCGACGGCTGTACAATGCTGGTGGCGACGAAGACTGGTTGGTTGACCATACCGCCGTTATCGATCTGCGCGGCGAAACCCGCCTGACTGAACTGGCTGGGGCTTTTGCTGCAGCCAAAGCAGCGGTTTGCGTTGATGCTGGGCCAATGCACATCGCTGCTGCGGTGGGTTGCCCAACCGTCGTTGTGTTTGGGGTTGATCACGAGGGCGATGGGGCGAGTCCAGTACGACTCTGGGCGCCACGCGGCCCCCATGTCCAGTTGGCGTTGAGCCCAACCAAATGCCGCGTCTGCATTGAACAGCGCTTTCGTAATAGCGACTGTCTGGTTAACGGGCATCCGTGTATGCGGGATCTGTCAGCAGAGACGGTGATCGCGCAGTTGACAAAGGTCCTGAAAGAGAATCCAGTCACCGCAGCATAGAGAATGCGTTGTTGCCTGGGAGCGATGATGACTGAGGGGTTGCACAATCCATTTGCTGACCTGGCGATCCTCGAACAAGGAGCTGCTCAATTGGGAATCGCGCTTGATGCCCAGCAGTTGGCAGCGTTCCGCCAATATGGCACGGCCCTTCTGACGACCAACGAACGAATGAATCTCACCGCAATCACTGCACCAGACCAGGTGCAAATCCTCCACTTCCTCGACGCGCTCTCCCTGGTGCCAGTGATTCGTGCCTGGTGTATCGCGACTGGGACGACGCGGCCAACGCTCCTTGATGTTGGTAGCGGAGCCGGAGTGCCAGGAATCCCGCTGAAGATCGCTTTGCCGCAACTACGCATTACCTTGCTCGATGCCACGGGCAAGCGGATCGCCTTTTTGCAACAGACGATCACTGACCTTCATCTGGCCGGAATCGGCGCGGTGCAGGGCCGCGCGGAAGAGCTTGGTCGCCATGCAGAGTGGCGCGAACAATTTGATCTGGTCACAGCGCGAGCGCTGGCGCGCTTGCCAACGTTACTGGAGTGGTGTCTGCCATTTGTGCGGGTTGGCGGACTGGTCATTGCGCCGAAAGCTGGTGATCTGACGGCAGAACTGATGCAGGGCAATCAGGCTGCCCGCCTGCTCGGGGGACAGGTTGGCGACCTTGTGCCTGCGACCTTGCCGGAATTGCCAGGGCGGACAGTTGTGCCGATCACCAAGGTTGAGCGAACACTGCCGCGTTACCCACGCGGCGCAGGCTTGCCAGCCAAGCAACCACTGGGCCTCAATGGTTGATCTTGGCCGCTGGGAACCACTGACACCCGGGGCAGCGGCAGCCCTCTTGCGCGACTACCCTGCGCCGTGGTGGATCGCTGGTGGCTGGGCCTTCGATCTGCTGGTTGGGCGGCAGACGCGCCCCCACGAAGATCTGGATGTTGAATTGTTGTTGCGTGATCAGGTTGTGCTGCAACAATATCTAGCAGGTTGGGATTTACAGATCGCCCAGGATGGCGTGCTGACTCCCTGGGCAGAAGGGGAGCGACTGACCAGCCCAGGGGCGAGCCTCTGGTGCCGACCCGCCCCTACCGCGCCTTGGGCTTTGCAGGTGATCTTTGCGCCGACTGCGGGTGATGCCTGGTGCTATCATCGCTATCCAACAGTGCAGCGACCACTGAGCACACTGGGGCTGCGCAATGCAGCGGGGATACCGTTTCTCGCGCCGGAAGTGCAATTGCTCTATAAATCGCGCGGCAGGCGACCCAAAGATCTGCTCGATCATGCGCGTATGCTGCCACTGTTGACCCGTACACAGCGGCAGTGGTTGCGCGGGGCCTTGCAAGAGGCCGCGCCTGAGCATCAATGGATAGCAACGCTGGCAACAACAGATGAGGAGGAGTAGATGGCGGTAGTACTGGCGATTGGGGCGCACCCAGATGACGAAACGATGCTGGCTGGTGGGACGCTAGCCTGGGCCGCTGCCAAAGGGTTGACGGTGCAGATTCTTTCGGTGACGCGTGGGGAGGGGGGCGAAGTTGGTGAGCCAGCGGTAACGACGCAGGAACGACTCGGCGAAGTGCGCGAGGCAGAGCTCCGCGCTGCGGTGGCGTCGCTTGGTGTCGCTGGGGTGGAGTTCTTGCCCTACCTCGACCCACTGGTGACGCACACTGGGAAAGATCCCGCCCCTGCAACCGCGCTCTTTCGCATTGCGGCGGCCTTGGACGAGTTCACTGGCGCAATCGTTGCCGTGATTCGACGGCTGCATGCCGACGTATTGCTGACCCACGGCTCGAACGGTGAATATGGCCACCCCCAGCATATCTACACGCATGAAGCAGTGCGGGCCGCTTTTGCTGCTGCTGGTGATCCTGCGCAGTTCCCAGAAGCTGGGCCAGCCTATACCCCGGCAGCGCTCTATACCTGGGCCGCTACCTACGCTACTGGTGGCGATACCCGCCTGGAACGATTGCTGAATCAGGATGACCCGGCAGACTGGATCGTCCATCTCTCCGATACGTTGCTGGATCGTAAGGAACGGGCGGCAGCGCAGCACCTGAGCCAGATGGCCTTATTTTTGCGGCGGGCTGAGGGGAAACCATTGCGCGAGATGTTGTTGCGGCGGGAGTCGTTGCGGCGGGTGGCGGTGCAAGCTGGTCTGGTCGATCCGCTGGAAGCCATTCTGGTCAGTGATCCTGCTGTTGAGCGGGTGAGGTACGACTGAAAACGAAAACAACGGCACAAAAAACGTTGCCAGCAATGGCGGCGTTATGGGACTGCAACCATCAACCCGCGCTCACCATTGCTGGCAACTGATTATCCTGCTGGTGAAGGTGCCTCCTTTCATTCCATCGATCAACGCAGCATCGCGTGTTGTCGGTTTTCGGTTTGTCGGGAAATTGCGAAATCTCCTGACAAGAAAAAACGACGCTTTAGGCCGAACCGTTCTGGCTCGCTTGCTGGGCCGCAATATCATCGGCGCGACCAAGCGCAAGGCGCAGAATAGCGCGGAGTTCATCGAGATCTTGTGGCGAAAGACTGAGGAGATAGTGCAGCAATGCTTCTTCTTCCTCCAGCACCAGGCCAACGCCGCGAAAGAGTTCGCTGACAAAGCGGTGTAAGCTGCCGATTCGTTCGCTGAAACTGGTGAGTTCGGGGTCATCGCTGGCGGCGGCTTCGGCCTCGGCCAGGCATTCCCCCAATCGATCGACCACTGGGTCAAACTCGCGCCGCTTCCGGACAATCGCTGCCCGGCGGAACCAGGACCAGTGATCCTGATCGCCCTGATAATATTGCCGCCGATCGCCAGGGACGAAGATCCGGCGGGCTAACCCCCAGTCGAGAATAGCATTGAGCTGCACTGAGGCTGAGGCCCGGCTAATCTGTAGCCGCTCGCAAATTTCCTCGGCAGTCATCGGCTGACCGCTCAGCAACAGTAGACCATGAATTCGCCCCAGCACTGGGCTGACCCCCCAAGCCGTCGCTAGCTCGGCCCACTCTTGCAGCACCCGATCTTCAATCTGCCGTTTGCGCGACGTATCTTCGATTGCATGGGTCGCGGCCACAGCTGCCTCCGGAGGTTTCACGAATTTCTGAAATAAATGATACGATGATTTTGCCCTGATTGTCAAGCGAAATAGCCTGCGCGATTATGGTCAGCGATAGGGCGGAAGGACTATCAACAAGCGTGCCTTACTGTGCGGTCTAGCTTGGCGTTCAGCGCCCGGTCTGGCGCTCCAGATCTTCGGGGTAGCGTGCGCCCTGAACGGTGATCTGGGCGGTAGCCGCTTCAATTTCACGAAGATCGTCTGCACTGAGTACAATCTCTACTGCCCCCAGGTTTTCTTCCAGTCGCTCCAGTCTGCGGGTGCCAGGGATTGGTACGATCCACGGTTTCTGGGCCAACAACCAGGCCAGCGCGAGCCGGGCGGGCGTGGTGCCTTTCTGTTGGGCAATAGCACTAATCTGTTCAACTATTGCCTGGTTCGCCGTCCGCGCCTCTGGCGTGAAGCGGGGGATAGTGCTGCGAATGTCGTTGTTATCGAATGCAGTATGCTGATTAATCGTGCCAGTGAGAAAGCCCTTGCCGAGTGGGCTGAACGGGACGAAGCCAATCCCCAATTCCTCAAGTGTTGGTAACACTTCGGCCTCGGGGCGGCGATACCAGAGGGAGTATTCACTTTGTAGGGCGGTGACAGGCTGCACAGCGTGAGCGCGCCGAATTGTTTGTGCAGCGGCTTCAGAAAGACCGAAGTGTCTGACCTTCCCGGCCTGAATCAGGTCTTTCACGGTGCCCGCGACCTCTTCAATCGGCACATCTGGATCAACCCGATGCTGATAGAAAAGATCAATATAGTCGGTCTTTAGCCGCGTTAGTGAGCCTTCGACCAATTCCGTGATGTAGGCGGGCTGACTATTCAGGCCACCTTCAGGGCCGAAATTGTGGCCGAATTTGGTAGCGATCACCACCTGATCCCGGACTGGAGCCAGGGCCTCACCCACCAATTCCTCATTGGCGAACCGCCCGTAGACTTGAGCAGTGTCGAAGAAGGTGACGCCGCGCTCGACCGCCGTTCGGATCAGCGTGATCATCTCCTGCCGATCGGGCGACCAACTGTAGCCACCTGTCATGCTCATACAGCCCAGGCCGATAGCGGAGACTGCCAGATTGTTGCCAAGTATGCGCTTCTGCATCTTCTGCTCCTTTCGCTGCGGATAAACTGATGCGCTCAGGTCCGCCGCCCAGCCTCATTTAATCGCTTCACCTGGGCTGGGTCGCGATGGTCGAAAAAGCTGCTCTCCTGTCGATCGAGTGTGGCGATAGCGGCCATGTCGTCGGGGCTGAGTTCAATGTCGAAGAGTCTGATTCACTGGCGGTGTGACTGCATTGTTGATTAGCAGCTCTATCAGGCAATTGGGCTGGAAGTTACTAACCCCAATTGCGGCCCCCTGATAGAGCTTTCGTTGTATCCACCTCCAAAGGCTGGTGGATGAGCTTGCTATTCTGTGGCGGTTTCCTCGGCGGTGGCCGCGAAGATCTCCTTCGCGATACTGGCTGCCGTCATCGCCGTGGGCCAGCCAGAGTAGAAGGCGAGGTGCGTAAAGAGTTCGGCCAGTTCTTCCTGCGTGACGCCATTCGCCAATGCCCGCCGCAGATGGCCCGGTAACTCTCGGGTGCGATAGAGCGCGACCAGCGTGGCGACGGTGATCAGGCTGCGATCACGCTTGGAGAGACCGGGTCGTTCCCAAATATCGCCAAAAAGTACATCGTCAGTGAGTTCTGCCAGCTTGGGGGCTACATCGCCGACTAATTGCTGGGCCACTGTTTGCGGTTTGCTCATGGTGGGGTTCCTCCTTTTTCCTAATCTGCCACTCTTTAATCTGTGCGTTGCAGTACTGGTAGGCTCGCTGGGGTGGTGGTGCCAACCCGAACGGGAATCTCTGGCTTTATCGCGAAGTGGAGGCAGGCGTGGGCAGCACGCAGCGCCGCTTCAACGGTGGCTGGATCGGCGGCCCGGGCAAAGATGAAGCCAAGATACGATGACCCTTCGGGCAATGGCACGATCCGACTGCCTACTGCGGCACTGATTGAAACCCCAGTGATATGGGGCACGGCGGCAGCTTCAGCTTCGCCAGTCACCCCAGTCAGGATCCCACCTTCAGGGATCGGGATCATCATCGCGCCAGCCGCATCTTTTGGGCGGTCGAGCGAATCGAGCGGCAGGCCAACAGCGTGCCGCAAGATCAACTCTTCGAGCGACATCCCCGCCCCAAATTCGAGAATGGTTGAGCATTGCCCGCCAATCGAGCGACCAGCAATCTCCACCAGCCAGGCGCCCCGCTCGTTTACTCGTAGCTCGGCGTGAACGGGGCCGCTGCGGAGGCCTAAAGCGTGGGCTGCTGCCGCAGTGGCGGCAGTGATCGCCTCCTGGTCGGCGGCTGGGTGCCGCGATGGCGTGATGTAGAGCGTTTCCTCAAAGAAGGGGCCATCGAGTGGGTCGGGCTTATCGAAGATCGCCAAGACCCGCAGTTCACCGTCTGTCAGTAGCCCTTCCAGCGCTACCTCGTAGCCTGGGATATATTCCTCCACCAGCACTGTTGTTTTGGTGGGATCAACACCATCAGTGAGGAGCATCTGGTGCAGGCGGGTGAACGCCATCACAAATTCGCGGGGGTCGTTTGCCCGAATCACCCCGCGACTGCCAGAGAGCAAGATCGGCTTGACCACGCAGGGGTAGGTGACTGTTTCCGCGATGATCTGCGGATCATCACTGAGCAGGAACGGTTGAAACGCTGGAACTGGCACCCCCCCCGCCCGTAATGCCTCGCGCATCACCTGTTTGTTGCGGGCAGCGAGCGCGGCATCGGGCGAGTTATGCGAGAGGCCCAGCGCGGCTGAAGCCTGAGCCGCCAGCAGGCTGGCGCTATCGTCAACCGAAATGATTGCGTCGAAGGGTGTATCGGCGGCCTGGGCGACGATCTGTTGCGTGGCAACCTCCGGGCGGCTGAAATCAAGGCCGAATGGCTGGTTCCAGTAGTCGGCCAGCGTCTTCGGCATATCGATTCCTTTGACCAGATCGACATCCAGGTGCTCGGCAGCGGCCAGAAAAGCGTTCGCCCGATAGGTAAGTGGGGAGAGCAAAAGGAGAATCCGTTTTCGGGTATTCACAGGCTGATTCATCGTGGCGACTCCTCAACAACGAAGCCATTCAAGGCTTCAACATAGGCATTGTACGTAATTCTGCGGAACCTGACGATACCAACCAACGCACTGCTTCGTTATATCAATAAGGCTACTGGCGTAGGCGTAGCGTCCGTACAATATGTACTTGCATATTGTGGGCCGGTCTTGTATGGTAGACAATAATCGCAAGTCAGGTGACATATCCGTGGGAACTCTTGGGGAGGCAGAGCGGTGCTAGGGCAGGTTCGGCGGCAGCCAGCGGGGGTAGCGACCGGGCCAGATCGCTCGGCAGCACGCCTGATTGGTTGGCGCAGTGGCTTGGCGATCAGTCTGGCGCTCATCGCGCTGTTGCTCGGTGTTGGCCTGGCGTTGGCATTGCGTTGGGCCGCGATCTATCCTGGCGTGCGCGTTGGCTCGGTTGATCTTGGCGGCTTCGATCAGACGGCAGCGACCACACGCCTGACCGACGAAGCGGCCCATTGGGAGGCCGCCCCGCTTACGCTGACTGGCCCTGCTGGAAGCGCTACCTTTTCTCGCCACGAGTTGGGCCTGCGCTATGACGTTCCCGCTACACTCGCTGCTGCCTACGCGATCGGGCATGAGGGATCCCCACTGGATCGCCTGGGCACGATCCTCACGTTGCCATTGCGGGGCGGCACCATCAACCCGATCGTTACTACTGACGAAGCGCAACTTCGGGCGCACCTAAGCACCCTGGCTGGGATCAATGATATGCCAGCCAGAGATGGGGCGCTGCGTATTACTGCTGGTCAGGTAATCGTTGTTCCGCCTGTGGAGGGGAGCGGCCTAGATCTTGCTGCAGCGGTGCCACTTGTTATTACTGCGGCAACGACACCAGCGCCTGAAGTGGTTTTACCAGTCGCTGAACAGATTCAGCCAGCGGTAAATAGTGCGGTACTCGCGGCGGCTCAACAACGTGCCGAGCGGTTTTTGGCGCAGCCGCTGCGGTTACGTGGCGATGACGTTGACGAACTTTTCAGCACAGCGACGATTGGCACCTGGTTGGAAGTGAGGCCAAATTCCGCCAGTAATGAGCCGCTCACGGTGCAGATCAATCAGGCCGCAGTGCAGCAAGCGGTTGGGGCCTATGCCCCGCAAATCCGGCGCGATACCCAGAGTGCTACCTACGAATATGACCAACGCCAGCGGGCTTTTGTCGTGACCACTGCGGCGCTTGATGGGCGGCAACTTGATCTTGCCGCGACGACGGCAGCGGTCATTACGGCGCTAGAAGGCGATCAGGAACGGTTGGTTGCGCCAGTCGTTGAACGTTGGCGACCGGGCTTGACTGAGCAAGATATCGCCGTCGCAAATCAGAAGCTCGCCCAGAGCTATCTGGCTGGGCCCGTTGTGTTGCAAGGACAGGGGCAACGCTGGCTGCTGACCCCGCCAGAGGTGGCCAACTGGATCACGTTGCTACCGGGACTCACGCCAGCGGCTGGCCCCCGAATCATCTTTGATGAGCAGGCACTCAATGCCTATCTTGCCAGCATCCAGGGCCAGATCGATCAACCAGCGGTCGATGCAGGCTATACGATGGATGATGGGACTGATGTCTATCGTGTCACCAGTCCAAGCGCGGTAGGCCGCGCCCTTGATCTGGCTGCGACGCTGAAAGCCGCGCTGGCTGTGCTCAATAACCCTACCGCTACCCGCACGATCGCCCTGCCCATTCAGGAAACGAAGCCGAAGATCACCGAAGCGGATGTCGCCGCGATGCAGCCAGAACGCTGGGTAGAGGTCAACCTGTCTACCCAGCGGATGTATGCTGTTGTTGGCAAGAAGCGCGTCTACACCGCCACAATTTCTAGTGGTAAACGCGGCTGGGAGACGCCAACAGGGACGTTTTACATCATCTACCGCGTTGAGAATGAAACAATGACCAGCGAAAGTATTGGCGCAGAGGAATACTATCGCCTCGAAAATGTCCTCTACACCCAGTATTTCACCGGCGAAGGCCACGCCCTGCATTATTCGTGGTGGAAAGAACCCGGCAGCTTTGGCACGCCCTCCAGCCACGGGTGCCTGAGTGAAACATTGCCAGATGCTGAGTTCTTCTGGAACTTTGCCGCAGTCGGCACGCGCGTGACCATTTATGGCCAAACCCCACTTCGCTAGCGATCTACCTGCCGATGGTTGCGCCTGGAGCGCGGCAGCGGTATAAGGGACGCGGGGATCAGGGTGTGGAAGGTAATGGTCGATGAAGATTGGTCACTGGCAGAGCGAGGGACCACTAGCAAATCGTAACTATCTGCTTTTTCTGATTGGGGCCTTTGTTTCAAGTTTAGGCAGTTGGATGCAGACTGTCGCCCTGAGTTGGGTGGTGCTGCAACTGGGGAACTCAGCCTTTGTGCTGGGTGTACTTGGTTTTGTGCAACTGATTCCCGTACTGCTCCTGGGTATTCCGGCGGGAATTATCGCCGACCGCGTTGATCGGCGGAAGTATTTGCTCCTGATTCAGTCATTAGCGGCGATCTTTGCCGTGCTGCTGGCAGTGGTGCAGATCGCTGGTCGGGCAACGGTGCCGATCTTGTTGGCGATTGCCACGGCAACGGGGATTGTCAATGCCCTGAATGGCCCAAGCTGGCAGTCGTTCATTCGAGAGTTAGTCGGGCCAGAGCAGTTGCGCCGGGCGATCGCGATTAACTCCGCGCGGTTCAATCTCACGCGGATCATCGGTCCGGCAATTGGGGGCTGGCTGCTGGTGCAGGCTGGCGCGGGGGCGTGCTTTGCGGCCAACGCGATCAGCTTTCTGGCAGTGCTGGCGGCGCTTGCCGCCATTCGCTCGCAATCGCGCCCAGCGGCGACCAATCGTGCGGTGGTCACTGGCGGCAGTACGATGATGATTATCAAGAATCCACAACTGCGTGCGGTCCTCTTGCCAGCTGTAGGTCTGGCTGTGCTGGCAATGCCCTACAGCAACTTTTTTCCAGTGATGGCGCGCGATATTTTCGCCCGTGGTGAGGCGGGACTCAGTCTCTTACTAACGGCAACAGGGGTCGGGGCAATCGTTGGTGCGTTCATCTCCGGTACGGCGATTGTTGCGCGCCGACCGGGGATGGCGTTGGCGGTGCTGGAAATGGTGACTGGGTTGGCGTTGGCCGCCTTTGCCTGGTCGCCATCGTTCTTGTTGGCCCTATTCTGCATCGGGCTTTTTGGAGCGGCGATCATTGGCTATCTCTCCTCCGCTGGGGCGACCTTACAATTGGCCTCGCCACCAGGAACAGAGGGTCGGGTGCTTGGTGTCTGGATGATTGTCAACTCAGGATTGGTGCCGTTTGGTAGTCTGGCGGTTGGGGCCTTGGCGGAGTTTGCTGGCGTGCGTGGTGCCTTGGGCGTTGCTGGGCTGGGGTGCCTGGCTTGCGGTCTGGCTGCCGCCTTCGCCACTGGCCGGATGACTCCGGCAGTGAAGCCAGTAGCTGTGTAATTCGTGGACAAACAAAAGGGGTCGGGCAAACTTGCCCGACCCCAGCGTTGCTCTTGTGGTGATGGCGATCAGCCCTGCGTCTCGGCCTGATGTTCCGCCAGTAGTGCATCAGCGAGCGCGCGTTCTTGCCGATACCACGACTCCGCAGCAGCGTAATCGCCACATTCTGAGGCGAGACGGCGGGCGCGGGCGGCCTCACGGCGGCGTTGTTCGAGATCACCTGCATTTCCTATTTTCGTGTCAATCAGGCGATCCGTTGCAGGGAGCAGTGTTTGGTGGTAGGTGGTGGACATGGGGTTCCCTCCTCGGCTTCAGTCAGTGGTCGAAAGATCCACGCGTGACAGAAAGGCACGACAAGGTGGCACTACGGGTGGATAGACAGCGAGAGCTTGGCTGAACCATACTCTTAACAAAAGTATCGTCATAATGGCAAAAGTTCGCAAGGTGTACATACACATGTTTGCTGGGATTAATACTATTCTTTACCGTTTCTGGCGTACCATGCTGAGCGACCAGAGCAAGACGAGCAAGTAGAGCAGGCCATCGAGAATGAAAATTGCGCTGAGGCTGATCCAGCGGGCGAGTACGCCCGTAACCATTGGGCTAATCGCGCCGCCGACCTGTGCGGCTCCCGCCAGGGTGCTGAACGCGGCGAGTCGGGATTGATCGGGCAGCGCACGACCTCCAACCGCATAGACGAGCGTCACCGCTCCACCAGCCAGTAGCCCAAGCAAGAGACGCAGAATTAGCACTTGCCACCAGTGGGCTACCCCGGCCAGTGGCAGACAACAGGCCGCGCCAATGGCCGTTGACCCCACCAGTAAGATTCGGGGGTTGAAGCGGCGCGCCATACTCCCGGTGCTTGCAGCGGCGATTCCAGCAGTCAGGGCACCACCGGCGAGGATAACGCCGCTGATCGTGCCCAGGCGATCAGGTGGTGCATCAAGTGTGCCGAGGTAGAGGGGCAAGAGTGGCCCAAAAGAGCGGTCAATAAATTGGAGCGCGAATATCCCCAGTAAGAGACCAGCGAAATGAGGTTGCCGGAGCCAGTGGCGGAGCTTGCTTTGCTCGGCAATCGTCTTCGGATTGGTTGCGGTCGATGATTCCTCTTGTTCCTGAAACCCCAATTGAAAGGACAGGAAACCAAGGAGGGCCAGGCCAGCGGCAACGAAGAACGACCCGCGCAGGCCCACCCAGTCCACAACGACTCCGCCAATAAATGGTGCCCCGATGCCGCCCGCCATTTGCGACGCCTGAATCAGGCCGATCGCTTCGCCCACACGCTCCTTTGGCGCGATCGCTGAGGCCAGGGCAATTGCCAGGACAATGTAGCCACCAAAGAGGCCATTGAGAATCCGCAATGCCAGCAGTTGCCAGATATTCGTCACAAAGGCGGTCAGAAAGACCAGTAGGGCAAAGACGCCCAGGCCACGGGCAAGGATCGCCTTGCGGCCATACCGCTCGGCCAGCCCGCCCCAGAGCGGGGCGAGCAGCCCCGAGAGCAGGGGGCTGAGGCCAAAGAGGATGCCCGACCAGAGCGCGGCTTCTCCTGGATCGCTGATCCCAATCTGTCTCACAAAGAGCGGTAGGAACGGCATGACGAATGCAAAGCCAGTATAGGTGGCGAAGACCCCCAGCATCAGGATCGCGAGATTGCGCTGCCAGCCAGCGGCAGTTTCGCTGGTCCGTCCGACAGGCTGAAAAACTCGTAGGGGATTACGCATGGCTTGCCCTTTGCATTTGCCGATCAGCATTGCAGGCGCGATGATGGGGCTGTGGGCGGTGACTTGTCAAGACGAGGCGGCGCGAAGGAGCAGAGGGCAATGGCAACAATCGGGATTTCCAGTTGGAGTGTACGGCATTTGCTTGGGCCAATCTATCGCGGGCTGGCGCTTGATCCTGCCGCACGATCAGTGGTCGATACCTATGGCATGGGGGCATTGGCCCTGCTTGATCTCCCTGCGGCGATGCAGGCGCAAGGGTATGCCACGCTTGATCTTTGCCACTTCCACCTCCCACGCACTGATCCCGACTACCTCCATGTGTTACGGACCCGTCTCGATGATGCGGGCGTGACCTTGCTGACCTTCCTGATCGATGATGGTGATCTGAGTCATCCCGATCCAGCCGTGCGCGAGCGTGATCTGGCGGACACCGCGCAATGGTTACCGATCGCCGCGCAGTTGGGGGCCAAACTGGTGCGGGTTGCAGCGGGGGATGCCCAGGCTGATGCCACGGATCCAGCTATTCAACAGAGCGCGGCGGGCTTACGCACCCTGGCCACTGTGGCACAGCAGCACGGGCTGAACTTGATCACCGAAACCTGGCGCCCGCTGGCCTTGCCCCCAGAAAACCTGCGGGCGATTCTGGCGGCAACCGGGAACCAGGTTGGGCACTGTGCCGATTTCAATAACTATCAGTCCTACGGGGCGCGGAAATATGCCGCGTTGCAGGCCGTCTTGCCAGGAGCGGTGACGGTTCATGCTGGGGCGCAGTTTGATCGGGCGGGCAATTTGGACGAAGCCGACTTTCGGCAATCGATGGCATTAGCCCGCGCCGCCAATTTTACCGGGCCATATGTGCTGATCTATTCGGGGCCAGACGACGAATGGGCCGGATTGGCGCAACTGGCCGCTTTGGTGCGGGAAGCGCTTGCGGCGTAGATTTGCTGGGCTACCTGAAAAAGCGATAGCGGAGCAAGGTGCCAAGCACGACAAAGCCATCGCGCCAGGAGATCTTTTTGCCTTCCCAGAACTCACGCCCATTGTAGGCGATTGGCACTTCGTAGATCCGATACCGTTGTTTGAGGATCTTGGCAGTGATCTCGGGGTCGATTCCCCAACGTTCCGAGCGGAGGCGCAGGCTGTGGGCAACCTCGGCAGTAAAGACTTTGTAGCAGGTTTCCATATCAGTCAGCGTCGTGTCAAACAGGATATTGGTGATCAGGGTGAGCGATTTATTGCCGACAGTATGCCAGAAATACATCGCCTTGTGTTCGCCTAAGAAGCGTGAGCCATAGACCACTTTGGCGCGGCCTTCGAGGATTGGCCGCAGCAGAACGGGATAATCGCGGGGGTCGTATTCGAGGTCGGCATCCTGAATCAGAATGATGTCGCCGCTGGCCGCCGCAAGGCCAGTGCGTACCGCCGCCCCTTTGCCCCGATTCTGCTGATGGCGGATGATGAATGTTGCTGGCTGGTCGGCTTCTGGGCGCAGGGCTTCAGCAGTGCCATCAGTTGAGCAATCGTCGACAACAATGATCTCGCGGTCGAGATTGGGCCCAAGATCAACGGCGCGGACCTGGGCCAGCAATTCCTGCACGGTGCCAGCCTCGTTATAGACTGGTACGATTACTGATAATCGTTGTCGTGCGGTGTCTGCTGCCACCAATCCTCCTGCGATCACTACTGCCAGCCAGTGCTCCTGGTGGTTAATCCAGCACAGGGCTGGCACCTGCCTGGGGCGAGGTGGGAACGGGCGGAGTATAACAGACGACCCCTCATCACTGCCGCAGTGCGGCCCATGAAGAAGGCGTGCGCCCCTATCAGCGGGCGCACGCCTGTATCTGCGGGTGATCGCTGGTTACTTGACGGGGTTTTCCTTCCGCCATTCCTCGTATTCACCACGCGCGGCTTCGGACAGCGGATAGTAGCGGCGTAGGTCGCCCCCTTCGGAGAGCCGTAGGCGGGAGAAATCTTCCCACTCGGCGTGGTGTTGGGCGCGCTTGAGCAGGTCGGGGCCATAGGCGGCTGGCACCACGACCACGCCATCATCATCGGCCACGATAATGTCGCCGGGCATCACTAGCGTATCGGCGCAGGCGATTGGCACATTCACGGCAAACGGGACAATATCAGTCTGGGTATGGAAGTTTGGGGTCGTCCCTTTCAACCAGAGGCCAATCCCCAAGTTCTGTGCTTTGGGATAGTCGCGGATGCAGCCATCGATCACTACGCCAGCGCCGCCTTTGCCTGTGAAATAGGTCAGCATCATGTCACCAAAGACACCACTGCCCATGTGTCCGCGGGCGTCGACCACCACGATATCGCCTGGTTGGGTGTGATAAAGGACGTGGCGATGGAGTTGCACTTCAGGATCTGAATATTCATCGACCTTGTACTGATCTTCGCGCTTGGGCATGAACTGCAGGGTGAGCGCGGGCCCAACCGCTACTTTGCCAGGGGTCCAGTTGGTGATACCGCGTAGATGTGGGTCGCGAATACCCAGGCGGCTGAGTTCCCCTGCTGCTGTGGCGCTGCCAATCTCGCGCAAGCCTTCCATAATCTCGCGTGATGGTCGCGTGATATCTTGGGTTACGGGGATTTTGCTACTACTCACTGTACCCTCCTTTTCGATACCATTGTGGTATCTGCGTGGCGCGGCTAGCGGAAAGGGCCAGCGCGCCCCATCATTGGTCTGACCCCTTCCCGGGGTATGCGCCGCAGTATAGCACCGTTAGCGCGTTGTCGATTCTGGCAAGCTGGTATCAGGCGGTTTGTTGCTGGGATGCACGTTGCGTGATGATCCAGCGGCGCAATCGCCAGAGCCCTAAGAAGAATAGCGTCAGCCAGATTGGGCCGTGAGCGATGCTGACTGCCCAGCGTTGAATCAGCGCGAAATCAGGGGTCCAGTTCAGCGCGGGCCAGAGGTAGAAGAAGACATAATATGTGCCTGTGGCGCTCAGAGCGTAACCGCAAGCGAGGAAGCGGCGGGTGGCGTTCACCAACGGAATCAGCCCAATCAGGGGGATGAGATACCAGGGCTGAAACCAGATTGCGCCAAGCAGGAGATAGGCGAGGCTGAGATCAAAGGCGGCGCGGGCAGTTTCGCTAACGGAATCATCACGCGGTCGGGTGAGCAGGGCGATCAGAACGAGCAAGAGCAAAACCAGTTGTTTGAGGCCATCGAGTAACTGATTTGGTGCGACGGGGATACCGTGCTGTTCATTGAACGTCATCGCCTGATTGACCAACGACGTTGTGTGCAAATCTGCCTGCCGCCGCACCCCAGTGAGCGCGTTGCCGTGATCCCAGAAGGGGGTATAGGCGACGAACACCACCGTCACCACCCCAGCCGTTGCCAGGACCAAGGCCAGCGGACGCCGTTCGCGCCAGACTCGCGGTAGCCACGCCAGGGTGAGCGGGGCCAGCCAGAGGATACCACTATATTTTGTTAGGGCGGCGAGGGCGCCGATCGGTAGGGTGAGCGTGTCGGCAATCGGGTGAGTCATGACCAAGAGGGCGCACAAGAGCCCAGTGAGCAGCAGCAGGTCGTTATGCCCGTTGCCGATCGCTTCATAGAGAATAAACGGGTTCCAGGCATAAAGGAGTGCGGCGACTCCTGGCTGCGTATGGCCTGTGAGCAAGGCAAGTCGTGCCAGTAGCGCGGTATTCAGCAGGTGCATTGCAAGCAAGACCCCTTTGAAGAGCAGAAGTCCCGCCAGCAGCCGTTCGCCTGTGATCGCTGTGACGCTCCAGGCGATCCACTGCCAGACTGGGCCGTAGGGGGTGGGGTGTTCGGGCCAGGCCGAATATTGAATCAGCGGCCAGTGGATGACCGTGTTTGGTGGCACAATAAATGGATTTTCGCCCCGATGTTGAACCAGGCCATAGATCACGTAGTTGAAAATATCTGCCGCAGTGATCGGATACAGCCAGAGGAGGATAACGCCAAAAACGCTGGCACCGCCGAACGCTAGGGCTATCAGCGACCGTTGATTGTGGATCAATGGCGCAAGCAGTATTGCCAAGAGATAGAGGACCCAGAGGATGAGTAGAGGGATGATGAAGCGCCAGCCTGCTTCGCGCTCATAGCCACCAATCTTCCCCAGATCGAGCAGAGGCTGGGCTACGTAGCGGCTCAGCAAGAATGGTTTGGTGAAGGCGAACAGGTAGATGGCTGCACTGAGCAGGGCGAAAAGTAATATGAGTAGCAAGATCCCCCGCTCGGCGCGACGTGACCGGCGCGCCGACTGCGCTGTACTCACAACCAGGTCATCCGCGTTGGAGTGAACTGGGGTGGAGTTTCTGGAGTTGTTTTGTTGCCGTAGGCAGGAAGTGCGGGCGTTGTTGCGGTATCCATCGCTAGCGTGGAGCCATCCGAATCGCCCCATCTAGACGGATCACCTCGCCATTCAGCATCTCATTCTCAACAATCTGCCGAGCCAGCGCCGCAAACTCCGCCGGTTGGCCCAGGCGCGAGGGGAACGGCACTTGCTGCCCGAGTGACTGGCGGGCTGGTTCGGGTAATCCGGCCAGCATTGGTGTATCGAAGATCCCTGGAGCAATCGTCATGACCCGAATCCCCTCACGGGCAAGTTCACGGGCGATCGGCAACGTCATCGCGGCCACCCCGCCTTTTGAGGCGCTGTAGGCCGCCTGCCCGATCTGTCCATCGAAGGCCGCAACCGACGCAGTATTGATCATTACCCCACGCCCGCCATCCGGCGTGCAGGGCGAGTTCTCTGCCATCGCTGCTGCCGCCAGTCGGATCACGTTGAACGTCCCGATCAGGTTCACATTGATGACGCGGGCGAAACGGTCGAGGGCGTGTGGCCCATCCTTCCCGACGACCCGTTGGGCGATCGCTACCCCGGCACAGTTCACCACCCCGCGCAGTGGGCCGAACGACCCATTTGCCAGCGCAATCGCTGCCGCTACACTGGTTTCATCGCAGACATCGGTGCGGACAAAGGTCGCCGCGTCGCCAAGTTCGGCAGCCAGGGCCGTCCCGGCGGCCTCGTTGAGGTCGGCGATCACGACACGGCCTTGCGCCGCAACGAAGGCGCGGGCGCAGGCCGCCCCTAACCCTGAGCCTCCACCAGTGACGAGAAAGGTTGCATCGCGTAGTTCCATCACTTCCTCCAACACTTTCGTAGTAATGATTTGATAATTATTTCCAGATGCGGATCGTCTTATCCCATGAGCCAGAGGCCAGAGCTTTGCCGTCTGGTTGCCACGCCAGTGCCGTTACTGCGTCACTATGCCCGGCGAGGGTGGCGAGACTGGTGCCAGTGCTGCTCCAGAGTCGAATCGTTTTGTCGAATGACGCCGAGGCGAGTGTACGGCCATCGGGCGACCAGGCGACGCAACTGACTGCTGCCGAATGTCCATTCAGGGTGGCGATCAAGGTGCCGTTTGGCTGCCAGAGGCGTACCGAGTTATCTTCAGAGGCCGAGGCGATGGTTGCCCCATCGGGGGACCACGCCACGCCGAAGACTGGGGCAGTATGCCCGCTGAGGGTTGCCAGTACCTGCCCTTGCAGATCCCAGATCCGCAACGTCTTGTCCCAGGCCGCCGTGACTAGCCGCTGGCTATCTGGGGCCCAGGCAACGTTTTGTACTTTGTCAGTGTGGCCGCTGAGGGTGCGCAGGAGTTGCCCGGTGGGACTCCAAAGTTTGACCGTGCGATCACTGGATGCTGTGGCGAGGATCTGCCCGTTTGGTGCCCAGGCCACCATCACCACATTGTCGGTGTGACCCACCAGATTAGCGACCAGCGTGCCATCAACCCGCCAGATTTGGGCCTGATTCGTTGGGCCATCTGCGCCGACTGCGAGCAGGGTATTGTCTGGAGAAAGCGCCACGCTGGTTACTGCGAAGGTGCGGCCACTGAAGGTATTCAGCAAGGTGCCATCAGCCTGCCAGAACCGCACACTGCCATCACTGGAGCCAGAGATCAGCAGATGACCGTCATTCGCCCAGGTCAGGCCACGCAGGTGGTCAGTGTGCCCCGAAAAGGTAGCGGTGGTGGTGCCTGCCAGGGGTGTACCGACGACTGCCGTTGGCGAGGCCGCCGCAACCGTCGGGGCGGTTGAAGGAAGTGGAGTTGGTGGTGGGGCAGTCGGCACTGCTGAAGGCTGTGTGGAGGAGATTGTGGTGGTTGCTGTTGGCATAACGGTTGGTGTAGTGAACGCGATTGGCAGCACGCTAGCGGGCGGGGTGTCTTGGGTCGCCGTGGGGACAACAGCGGCAATCGTGCTGCTTACGGTGGGATTGACGGTGAGGGGGCGCTGGCTCAGGTAGAGGCCCGCGAGGAGGACAAGCAGCAGCACGCTGCCCGCCCCAAGTAACGACGGTAGGCGCAGGTTTCGTCCTTTTGTTGCTGTCGCTGGGGGTAGGTTCAGTTTTGCGGAATCGCTGGTCTGCTCACCTGTAGCGGTAGGCCCAGTCTGCGGGAACCAGGTTGCAGGCGGTGGGGTGTTTGATGCTGGCAATGGCGTGACCGAGATAGGATCTTCTGAGCGTGGTAAGGGTGTTACCTCAGTTGGTCTTGCCGATGCCCCTGTGTAAGGCGTGGGCAGTGGCGGGAGCGGTGTGTGGCTCTGGGCTTCTCCAGTGTCCCGCATGATTGTCTGCTCATTACGCTGTCCTGTAGCTGGTGACGCTATGGTTGGGTCAAATCCTGGCGCAATGCGGGTGGCTGTTTCGCTGGCTGCCGGCGGCAATCCCTGGCGTGTACTTGCTGGATCGATCGCTTGCTCAAACGCGCTGACAAAGTCGTCAGCGGTGGCATAGCGTGCCGCCGGATTTTTCTGCAACGCCTTTTCAAGTATCGGCTGGAGGGTTGCTGGAATCAGCGTGCCGCCGCGCTCGGTGAGGGACGGCACGGGGCCGTGGAGATGCCCAAAGATCATCTGCTCGGTGGACCCGCTAAACGGCAACTGCCCCGTAAGGAACTGAAAGGCTACACACCCGAGGGCGTAGATGTCGAGGGCGGGGCTGATCTGACCGCGAAACTGCTCAGGAGCCATATACGCCACGGTGCCTACGGCCCCAGTGAGGGTGTGGGCTCCAGTATCGCTGAGGACTTTAGCGATGCCAAAGTCAGCCAGCAATAGGCGGTCGTCCTCGGCGCGGAGCAGCATATTCTGCGGTTTAATATCGCGGTGTACTACCCCTCGTCGATGGGCGTAATCCAGCGCATTCGCCACCTGCCGCAGGTATTTGGCTGCCTCGGCGAGCGGCAGGGTGCGCCCACCAGTGAGGCGTCCATGCACCGTGCCACCATCGATAAAGGGCATCACCAGATAGATTGAGCCAGCATCTTCGCCATAGTCGTGAATGCCGAGAATATTCGGGTGGTCAAGCGCGGCTACTGCCCGGGCTTCGCGGCGGAATCGTTCGAGAAAGTCCTGTTCTTCATTCTGCGTCGTCAATTCGGGATGCAGGACTTTGATCGCGACTTGTCGCCCCAGCGTCAGGTCGGTGCAACGAAAGACTCGCGCAAAGCCACCTCGTCCGATCTGTTGGTCGAGGCGAAATCGCCCTTGCAAGAGGTCGCCTTCACGCATCGTTCGTCCCACCCACCAATTCATCGCCCATCTAGCTGCAACGCTACCATACCATACGGTGTGTTGGTAAGGAGTATCACAGGGTATAGCACGGTGAGTAGCGCGTCGATGGCATATTGCGTTGGAGGAATAATAGGAGATTACCTGGGCTTTTTGGACGAATGAACGACTAGTGCGCCAGCGCGTCGATGTAGGGAAAATCCCCACATGAAAGTCAGGCCAATACTGACAATAGAATCATTGCCATCCCGACTGTCTGATAATAGTAAAGCCTGTAGACTTGAGCGTATGGTACCAAACTGGCTGGATTGGGATCACTGCACCAGTCAATATGGTGTGGGATAAGGGATATGCGCGAACACTGGTTATTGGAAAAAGAACGCCTGGGGGAGCAACCCCTGCGTACGATCCATGAAAATGAAGCAGCTGACGCGCCACCAGCGAACGACGACGATAGCGACTATCTGGGCGGCGAGCAGTTCTCTGAGCGGGAGTTGCTCGCCCGTTATCTGCGCGAGGCTGGTCAGATCCCGTTGCTCACGCCAACGGGCGAGGCTGATCTTTTTCGGCAACTGGCTGAAGGAGATACCGCAGCCCGTAGTGCGGCGCGTTCAGAGATTATCGCGGCAAACCTGCGGTTGGTGGTGGGGGTAGCCCGACACTATATCGGGTTGGGCCTTTCCCTGCCTGAGCTGATTGCCGAAGGGAATCTGGGATTGATTGCGGCAGTTGATCGGTTCGAGCGCGAGCGTGGACACCGCTTCAGTACGTTTGCGCGCTGGCCGATTCGTAAGGCGATCACCCGCGCCCTCGATGATCGGGGGCGATTGGTACGGTTGCCCGCAAATAGCTGGCAGGCCCTGCGCGAGTTGCGGCGGGCAGAAGAAGCGTTGCCTGATCAACTGGGCCGCGAGCCAACTCCCGCCGAGCTAGCCGCCGCCTGCGGGATCGCGCTCTGGCGGTTTGATGCGCTGCGGATTGCCGCCACTATTCCTGCCTCACTTGATGCGCCGCTGCGGGCTGATAGTGACGGTGACGATGCTTCGCTTGGTGAGGCAATCGTCGATCATGATCGTCCTCTGCCAGCCCTGGTCGGCAACCTGATCGCCCGTGATTCGATTGGAACCCTGCTGGACACGCTGCCCTGTCGTGAACGCGCCTTGCTGATTTTGCGGCATGGTCTTGATGGCAGCGCACCACGCACCTTGCAGCAGGTGGGCGCTGCCCTGGGGATCTCTGGGGAACGCACCCGCCAACTCGAAGCCCGCGCCCTCGGCTTGCTCCGTGCCCACCCCCTCGCGGCTACTCTTGAGGACGCCCTCGATTAGCTAGCGATCACGAACAGTACGTGTTTCCATAACAGGCAAGTTGCATCTGCTCCCACTGGTAATGTAGCCTACTGGGGCGCGTGCTATGGCGTGGGCTGCGGCGTTGGATGAGAGGGTGTATTACAGATGGTCGTGTTAGCAGACTACATTCGCGATATTCCCGACTTTCCCAAAGAAGGAATTGTCTTCAAGGATATTACGACGCTGTTATCTGATCCAACAGCGTTTCGGCAATCCCTCGACGAACTTGAGGCACGGTGCCGTGATTACAACGTGACGAAAGTGGTTGGGATTGAGTCACGCGGATTCATCTTTGGCGCACCACTGGCCGACCGCCTGGGTGCTGGGTTTGTCCTGGCGCGGAAGTTGGGCCGATTGCCCGCCGAGACTGTCCAGGCTGAGTACGCCCTGGAATATGGGACGAATACGGTTGAGATGCACCGCGACGCGATTGCTGCTGGTGAACGTGTCTTGATCGTTGATGATTTGCTGGCGACTGGTGGCACCTGCCGTGCTTCGATTGATCTGGTTGAGCAACTGGGCGGTATCGTCGCTGGCTGCGCCTTCCTGATCGAACTGGCCTTCTTGGAAGGACGAGCAGCGCTTGCTGGCTACGATATCCAGGCATTGATTAGCTATTAACCAGTGACTAATCAGGTATTGCCCCGACAACTGTCTGCGTTGGCAGTTCCTGTGGACTCCCTGCTGGACTATACGTCGTCACGGTTTTGGGTAGGCGTAGGCCATCGCGCTGGTAGAGTTGCTGCAAGGTGTTGAGGGCGAATGGCTCGGCGAGCATTGCGGCGGCGGTCTTGTCGAGTATCGTCAATTCTTCCTTGGTATGGGTTAATTGCCCGCCCAACCCCCAGGCATCCCACAAGATCATCTCGTGCTTATTCAAGGCCGCCAGATCGAGTACCAGATTATGGGCGAGGTAGGGCCAACTTCTGGTAATTGGCTCCAGCAATCCCGGATCAACCACGAATTGCTCAGGGTTGGCATTGCCTGTGCGGCAGGCGTGCCATGCCTGGGGGCCAACGATGAAGCGGTCTGCTGAGAGATCAAGTGGATCGATCACGACACCATCATGGGGGTCCTGGTGTCCAGCGCGGAGTTGTGGATCAATCAGCCGCCAGCGTTGTGCTGGGGCATCCCAGGCTTCGACAATCATGTGGTCGAGGTACCATCCATCGAGAAAATAGCTGGCGAAACCGACCCGCCCGCGGGCGGGGATCCCCTGCTGGCGGGCGAGGGCGAGAAAAAGTACCGAAAAGTCGCGGCAACAGCCAACTACGCGCTCGTGCGGGGCGCGTCTGGTTGTCAGCGGTTGATCGGTGAGGGCAAACAGGCGGGCGAAAATCGTGCGGGCATAGCGTGAATCGATCTCCGCGATCCGGGCTGGCGCGATCTGATTGGCTGCTAGGTCGCCATCAGCGCGGTAATGAAAGATCAGTTGGCTGGTGAGTTGTTGCAGGGCGCGGAGATCGCGGGGTAGGTCGGTGAGTTTGGCGATGGTTGGGCCGGGATCGGTGATCAGGCTTTGGGTTGCGTAGAAGTCAGTCGCGTGCATTGATTTTCCTTTCAGGACGATTGTTCGTCTGCTGCCGCGTCAATGATCGGGTAGGCGATGTCACAAACGAGATCGTTGGGACTCGCCGCTGCAAAATCGGTGAAGTAGATTTCGCGCGGTGCGCCAAGGTGCTGATGACCTTGCTCGGTCAGCCAGCGCGCCACTGCATCGTAGGCGGCGAGGATCTGGGGGAACGCTACCTGCGCTTTGGTGATCGTGGTGTAGCCCGCTTGATGGGCAGGCTCGTGCCGCACTGGTAGGGCGGCAGTGGTCTGAGTCGGGTCGATTGGTACGCAGACTTCGACTGGGCCATCGTTATCTTCATCGACCTGACCGTGATAGATCACGAATGGTGGAGCGACCACGCCGCCATGATCCTGGGCAAGCTGATGGAGGCGGTGCATTGCCGCGCCGATAAACGTGGTGAGTTCGGCTACTTGCAGATACCGCTGCTCGGTCAGCACCGTTTGTGCTGGCTGCTGCCGTTGGTGGACGGTGAACATCTTCAGGCTCCTTTCATCGCCCCGCAGTTGATCATCAATGTAGGTGGCTAAGGTCTGTTGGGTGGCAAATCTTCGCTCGACTGTGGCCCAATATGCCGCGATCAGGGCGGCGGCATCGGGCGCGGGTTGCGCGATTACCACAGCGATTTGGGCGAGTGGCATATCGAGTCGCCGGAGTAGTGCGATCAGGCGGGCAGTGGCTAACTGGGTTTCGTGGTAGTAGCGATAGCCACTCTCCTGATCGATCTGCGCGGGCAGTAGTAAGTTCAGGCGGTCGTAGAGGCGCAGTGCCTTTGGCGATAACCGAGCGCGGCGGGCAAAGGTGCTGATGCTGAGGAAGCCACTTGCGGTATTGTTGCGCTTGTATTGTCCGAGATCATGCGTCACGCGTTCTATTCTCCCGCTATCTGCCATTGCCCACCTGCAATAAGGGTAGGGCTTCCCCTTGGGGTAAAGTCAAGCCCCCTTGTTACCAAGGTGTAGAGGCAATACGATCAGCGTGCTACCAAGGGGATGCTCATTGCGTAGATTGACCAGGAAATGAATGATACAGGAGGGAGTGATACCAATGGCCTATATGGTAACAGGGCGCTATCGAGTCAAGGCGGGGCAAGAGGGGCGGTTTGTCGCACAGATGGAACTGCTGGAAGATCTGCTGCGCCGTGAGGGCCGCGGTTTACGCTATTGGGCGCTGGCCCGCTCGATTGCCGAGGCTGGGGTTTTCAATAGTGTCGTGATCTGGAATAGCCAGGAAGACGAACAGCGGATGGCGAAACACCCGATGCGCCAGGCGTTGCTGCCCGTTGTGCAGCAACTGCTGGCTGAGCCGCCAACGGGGGTGGGTGGGATTATCAAGCTGGAGCATCCTGCAAAGGACTGAGCCTGTGCGTTTGCCCAACCGCCGCGAACTGTGGTAAGTGAACAGTATCAGTGATGCTGGAAGGCCACAGGGCAAAGGAGGTTAACGCAATGGTGCAATGGTATGGGGCTTATCGTCCAGCGGTGATGGGCGGGCAGGCAATGGTTTCGACCACACATTACCTGGCAACCGCTGCCGGAGTCGAAATCCTCAAAGCTGGTGGTAATGCGACCGATGCCGGAGTAGCGGCTGGGATCTGCATCAATGTGCTGGAACCGCACCTAACCTGCTTTGGTGGTGTCGCACCGATCATGACCTGGGACGCCGCGACGCGCCAGGTGGAGACAATCAGTGGGTTAGGGCGCTGGCCCGCTGCGATCTCACTTGCGTGGTACCAGGAGCAGTTCGGCGGCGATATGCCCGAAGGGATCGCCCGCACCGTCACCCCGGCGGCAGCCGCCGCGTGGCTCGACGCCCTGGCACGGCACGGCACGATGACCTTTGCCGAGGTGGTTGCCCCCGCGATGACGCTGGCCGAGCGCGGCTTCCCGCTCTATCCCCGATTAGCCGCAACGTTCGCGAAAGAAGCGGCCCTGGTCGCCACGTGGCCCTCATCAGCAGCAACGTTTCTGCCCGGTGGTCGTGCGCCGCGTGAACGGGAGGTCTGGCGGCAACCAGAACTGGCGCAGACCTTTCGCAAGCTGATCGAGGCAGAGCAGGGCGCGGCGAATCGCGCGGCTGGCCTGGAAGCCGCCCGCAAACGCTTCTATGAAGGCGATCTGGCTGAGGCGATGGCGCGGCACAGTGCCGTAGAAGGCGGCCTGCTTACGGGCGATGATCTTGCCAATTTCCGCGTCGGCCACGAAGCGCCCACCCAAACCACCTTCCACGAGTTCACGGTTTTTGCCTGTGGCCCCTGGTGCCAGGGGCCAGTGATTCCCCAAGCCTTGTCGATACTGGCGCACGATGATTTGCCAGCACTCGGCCACAATAGCGCTGATTATCTGCATCTCGTCGCTGAGGCGTTGAATCTCGCCTTTGCCGACCGCGACCGTTTCTACGGCGACCCTGATTTCGTCGATGTGCCACTCGCTGGTCTGCTCTCCCCAGATTATGCGGCAGCGCGGCGCAGCCAGATTGACCCCGCCCGCGCCTGGCTGGAGATGCCCCCATCTGGCGATCCCCGCCCATATATGGCTGGGGCTGAACACCTCGATATTACCCAGCGTCGTCCCGATCTCGTGGCGGCCCCACCAGGGCCTGATACCGCCTATTGCTGCGTCGTTGATGCTGCGGGCAATGCGTTTTCCGCAACGCCCAGCGATAGTGCGCTGACCGCGCCATTGGTCCCCGGTTTGGGCCTCCCGCTGTCGACTCGTGGGTCACAGGGCTGGCTTGACCCCGCGCATCCTTCGGTGGTTGCTCCGGGCAAGCGGCCCCGCCTGACACCGAATCCTGCACTGGCATTGCGCGACGGCGAATTGTTCATGCCGTTTGGTTGCCCCGGTGGCGACGGCCAGACCCAGGCGATGTTGCAGGTTTTCCTGAATATCGCGGCCTTTGGGATGAATCCGCAGCGGGCGATTGAGGAACCACGCGTGATCAGCGAGTCGTTCCCTGATTCGTTCTGGCCGCACGGCTATCAACCGGGGTTGCTGAATGTCGAAGGGCGGATCGCGCCTGCGGTGCGCGACGCGCTGGCAGCGCGAGGGCATCGGATCAACGTCTGGCCCGACTGGAACGGTGCGGCCTGCTCGGTCTGTGCGATTGTGGTGGATCCCGCTACTGGTACCCGGATCGGTGGGGCTGACCCCCGCCGCGAATGCTACGCGCTGGGGTTCTGACCAGCTAGCCCACTGCTGCTTTGGCTGCCGGACGGAGGCGCGTCTTGCGGCGTGTGGGGCGCCGCCAGAAACCAGTGGGAAGTGCGCGCAGACCCAAGATCAGGCCACTGCCCAGCACTGTTGCGAAGACGCCAGTGAGGGCGGCAATCCAGCGGATCGTGAAGTCGCGGGGGAAGCCAGCGACGGCGGCGTACCACGCCCAGTGATCGAGCAAGTGATGGCGTTGATGGTCGCTGTTGAACCACCAGAATCGCCAGTGTGGAGTATCGGGCATTGGATCGATGATCAGGTACTCTGGTGTGTCGGCAATCGTTAGGGGCACACCAGCTCGCCAAACCTCGATATTGTGGACGAAAACGCCCAAATTCTCGTCGCGATCGCTGAGGCCAAGGGTGTGTGGGTTCCAGGGGGGGCTTTGCAGCGTGACCGTTGCCTGGTTGCCACTGAAGGCACTGGCTGGCACCGTAAACTGGTAGATCCAACCTTCGCCATCGGCGGTGATACTCTGGCGTTCGACGGCAGCGGCGGGTAAGGCCGCGCCATTGACCAGGATCGTTGGTGGCGTGATACGGAGATTCGCTGGTCGATGGTCGAAGAAGGTGAGTTTTACCGTATGATCGGCGGCGGCAGCGGCGTAGATGACGAATTTGCCGTCGCCATTGGTCCAGCGTGGAAAGATTTCGCGATGTTCCTCCGATTCGCGGGTCAGATAACCAGCGCGGAGCATCACCGTATTCGCTGGCGGCAGGGCGACTGCCGACCATTCGCGTACCCGTGAGATAAAGGTGCGCGTCATCCAGAGATGTGGCGAAGCCGCAGGCACAAAGTTCTGGCGTTCTTCTTCGGTTCGATTGAAGTCGAAGTTGACCGCAATCGGGAGAAGTTGGACAACGAAGCCCGCGATTACAATCAGCGCCGTGGCGACTTGCGCGACACTGCGGCCTGGTGGCGCACTGAGCCAGGCAGCAACTGGCAGATAGGCAAACGGCAGCGCAATCATCAGATAGCGCGGCCCCCATGCGCCCCCGCCCGCCCACTCAAAATGCCCGCAATAGAACGCATAATGGCACACTACCACCGTGAGACAGGCGATCGCTTCGGCGGGGTGCTGCCGGAAGAATCGACGGGCGGCAAATAGCGCGAGAAAGAGCGGTGGTGAGAACCAAAAGATCCCCCGACCAGTCGCAAATGTCAGTCCCAGCAGGCCGCGTAAGAAGGGGTGCGTAAAGCCGGAAAGGGGGCTGGTGCCATAGCCAGTGCTGAACGGTGCGCCAAAGAGCCGCCAGTTCAGGAGGGCGTAGGGTAGGGCGATCAGCAATCCGCCGAGGCAAAAGGTGGCAATTGGGGTGATTACCTGCCGCCAACTGAAGGCCCAGCGCCGATCAGCGCGATGGAAGTCGCCTGCCCGCCAGAGCAGATAGAGCCCTAACCCAGGGAGGGCGAGTGCTGCGTGCGGCTTGACCACTAACGACGCCACGGTGGACGCCCCAGCAGCAAGCAGGATCAGTCGAGTCCTCCTGTCGCTGCATCCCGTTTCCGCGATCTCTTGGGTCATGGTGCCCCGACGGATCCCGTAGAATCCGAAGACGAGCAGCAGGGCGGTCAGCGGTTCGGCAAAGAAGGTGCGGCCTTGTGGCCATGCGGTTGTGGCGAGGCCATAGATCGCGGCGAAGGCCAGCGCTGTTCGCCCGCCATAGCCCAGCAGTCGCGCTAGCCGATAGAGCAACGCCACCATCGCCGCCGTGGTGAATGAGCCGAGCAGCGCGACAAAGAAACGCAGCACATAACCTTCCTGGGCCGCAGGAAAGAGCGGGGCTACGAGTTGACCGATGAAAAAGAGTGGTAGAGCGGCGAATGGCTGACCGGGTGGGAAAATACTGTACGCTGGCCCTGGTTCGGGGCTTTGCGGGCTGAGAACGAGTCCCCACGCGCCGCGTGGCAACGCAAACGTGCCATGTGCGCCGATACTCTCGGTCAGCACATAGATCGTTTCTTCGTCAACGGCGTAGAAATGTCCACTGGTGGTGAGCAGATAGAGCCCAAGAAAGCAGAGAAAGAGCGCCAGAGTGCGGATCGATTCGCGTTGCCGCAGGGGCGTCGTGGTCGTCACCTTGCGTGGATCGATCGCTTTTGCCTCGGCCACGCTTGATCTTCCCTCCCCATCCACTGCGTCAATAGTTTGGCAATTCTACTGATCAGCCTGATTTGGCACAAGGCGCGGTGATGATTATGTGTGGTAAGACGGGGAGTTACTGGTGGGGACGGATAACGTTGATCGCTAGCCCTTCGTCCGCCGTTGGCTCCTCAAAGATCGTGACGAAGTGGCGAATGCCGGCTTCGTCAAGGCGGTGAGCATCGGCGACTGCTGCGGCATTGCGGGCGTTCGATTGGGCAATCGCTACCGCAACAGGCACCTGTAGATAATGCAACAGTGGTTGATAGCCGGCCTGCTGGGCGAGGTCGCGCCAGGTCGCCCGCCGCACCCGACTCCACTGATTCCAATCGAGAATCACCTCATGGCCCAGCGCGAGGACTTGCAGCGCCACTGACCAGATCAGGTGCTTACACCGTTCGGCGAGTGCGCCATATTCCGGGGCATCAAACCGTAATTCCGGGTGCAGTTGCAACATCCAGGCGTCGAGAATGAAGTGTACCGCCTGCCGCTCAGCGGCGAGTTTACGGGCGTAGGTCGTCTTCCCTGCACCATTGAGGCCGCAGAGCAGGTGAACGGTCGGTGCTGAGGTAGCTGATTCCAATGGTCACTCCATATGCTAGGCCAGCGATCATCATAAGCATAGCGGACTTTTTGCCTCGCTGTCTCCTTGGTGGTAGGGTAACAAAAGTGTTAGTGAGTTGAGATTAAAACAATTACTGTGAGGGGTGCAATGACAGCAGCAGTTCACAACGCTGATGGCACGATCAACTGGGATACCGTCTTTGCGGCGGTTGAGGCGAAGGAAGAGCGCTTCCTGGAACGCCTGCGGCAGATCATTGGGGTTGACAACTGTGTGCCGCCGGGCCGCAACTACGATACGTTGCTCGATCTGCTGGAGCCACAGTTCAAGGAATATGGCTTTACAACTGAGCGCGTGGTGATCCCAGAGGAACACTGGCGGGCGATTCCTTTGCCCCTGGAAGGCGAGCGGGTCAATCTCGTCGCGAAGAAAGGGGGCGGCAAGCCACCACTGACGATCTACGCCCACATGGATACGGTGCCGATTGAGGAAGGGTGGGATTACGACCCATTCGGCGCAGAGTTGCACGATGGGCGGGTCTATGGGCGGGGTGTCGCCGATATGAAAGGGACGATCGCCTCGCTGCTGACTGCCGCTGAAGTGATGGCTGAGTTGGGGCTGGAACCAGTTTGGGATCTCAACGCCTGCCTCTGCACCGATGAGGAGATCGGGGTCTATCCGGGGATCTGGCATCTGGCGAAGGAAGGCTATGTCAAGGCCCCTGTTCTCTGCATGGAAGGGAGCCAGGATCCAGTTTTGCGGCTTGGCTCAAATGGGTCGGTCGATGTGACGATCACCGTAAAAGGGCGCTCTTGCCACTCAGGGGCGAACTATAACGGGGTCAATGCAATTGAAGAAGCGGTGCCGATCATGGTGGAACTGCTGGCCCTGAAAGGGCAGGTTGAGTCGCGCCGTTCGGCGCTGCCGTTGGCCCCAGCGCCCGGTGCGCCCGATCATCTGCGCCCGATGTTCAATCTCGACATTATTCATGCTGGGGTGAAGTCGAATATCGTCCCTGCCACCTGCACGTTGATCGTCAACCGCCGCTTTATCCCCGAAGAACAGTATGAGGATGTGCAGCAAGAGATTCGTGACGCTGTTGATCGGGGGATGGAAAAGAGCCGCGCCCTTGATGTTGACGTGTCGTTCATGAAATCCTATCCCTCCTATTACCAGAGTGCCGACCATCCTCTGGCGCACAAGCTGGTGGCGATTATGAAACAACTGCATGGTTACAGTGACGCTGACTTTGTGCGAACTGGCTCTGGTGGTTCGACCGATATGGCAAATGTCGCGCAGACGATTGGCACCGACAAGATCGCCACGGTGGGGCTGGGTCGGATGCGCGAGAGCAAAGCGCACGGCGCGAATGAAAGTGTGCGCCTGAGTGATGCCAAAGCGCATATCAAAGAACTGCTGTATATCTTCTGTGCCCCAGAGATTGCCCCTGCCTAGGGACTGTCGTACTGCAATGGTGTGGCCCGAAACAATGCAGGGCCACACCACCGTGCAAGGGATGACTGAAAATGGACGTGACGATTCTGGGCACGGGTGCGCCCCTGGCGCCACAGCGTTGTACCACGGGAATTCTGGTCACTGCACCTGGGTGCGAACCGTTGCTGCTCGATACGTGTGGGGGCTTTGAGTTGGCGCGGCAGGTCGTGGCAACAGGCCTGCCGCTAGCTGATCTGCGTAATGTGGTCGTCACGCATCGGCACCTCGATCATAGCGGCGGGATTCCCGCCCTGTTGTTGGCGAACCTGCCCCTGACCATCTATGGCTCGGCAGATGTGCAAACGGGGTTAGACGAACTGATTGCCGCCACCTACCCTGAATGGCCGCCGGTTGCTGGTCGGCTACGCGCGGAGATCGTCGCTGGCGAACAGCGCGAGATCGGCGGCTTTCAGGTCGAGTTTTTCGCTGTGGAGCATCGTGTACCAACGTTGGCCGTGCGCGTGATGCACGCTGGCAAAACGCTGGCCTTCAGTGCCGATAGTGTGCCATGTGACGCACTGGTGCAATGCGCTCGTGGCGCTGACCTGTTCATCTGCGACGCGATCTGCGCCAACCGTGATGGCGAGCAGTGGGCTGCTCACGCCCGGCGGCTGATGCACCCCGTTGCGGAGGAAGCCGCAACGATGGCAACGACTGCTGGTGTTGGGGCGCTGGCCCTGGCGCATATCGGGCGTTTCGCCGACCCCGCGAATATCCTTGTGGAGGCAACGGCGGGCTTCGCTGGCCCCGTTACCGTACCAGACGATCTGACCCACTACACCCTCTAAGTGTTCCGTTACCAGGTGATCTGTAAACCTCGCCTGGGTTTCGGCGTTAAAACTAGGTGAGGGGTGTGCTGGTGTGCCGCGCAGCGGTTGCGATAGCACGCTCCGCTATACTCTTGGTTACAACGTCTATATGACAGAAACTGGTAAGGAGTAAGAACCTGATGGCGTGGCGTTTCCCTGTTTTGCGGCTACTGCTGCCGCTTTTGATCTGCCTTGTCACCCTGGCGAGTTGTAGTTTGCCAGGACAACCCGTTACCCCCACCGTCCCGCCCACCGTTGGAGCAACGGCGACGGTGGCGGTGCCGCCGACGGCGACCACCCTGCCGCCAACCGCCACCATCGCTCCCACCCCCACACCGAGCGGTGCTACGCCGCGTGAGATTTATCGGAAAGTTTCGCCAGCGGTCGTGACGATTGTCACGCGGATTGTGCGGGGGAATCAGCGTGGCACTGGTTTTGGCACGGGGGTGATCTTTGACCGTGAAGGCCACATCCTCACCAATAATCACGTGATTGAGGGTGGGCAGAGTTATGAGGTGATTCTGGCCGATGGCGTACGCCGACCAGTGACGCTGGTTGGTGGTGATCCAGCCACTGATCTGGCGGTACTCACCCTCTCGGGCGATGTGCCAGGGATCGCCAGTTTTGGTGATTCCAGCAAACTGGAACCAGGGCAGTCAGTTGTGGCGATTGGCAGCGCGTTGGGCGAATTTACCAACACGGTTACTACGGGGGTTGTCAGTGGGTTGCATCGCGACCTCGAACGACAGGATGGCTCGATCCTGGAAGGGCTGATTCAGACCGATGCCGCGATTAATCCCGGCAACTCTGGTGGGCCGTTGCTGAATGATCAGGGGGAAGTGATCGGGATCAATACGGCGGCGATTCGGCAGACTTCCCAGGATCGCACCGCCAGCGCAGCAGAAGGGATCGGCTTTGCGATCCCTTCAAATGTTGCCAAGACGGTCAGCAGCCGCATCGTGGCGGAAGGGACGATTGTGCGCCCTGGCCTGGGGGTCAAGGTTGTTTCCGTCACTCCAGGGATGGCCGCCCAGGAAAACCTTGATGTACAGGATGGCGCGTTGATCACTGATTTACAGAATGGTGGAGTTGCCCAGATGGCGGGCATACAGGCCCGCGATGTGATCATCGCTATTGACGATAAGCTGATCAACAAAGATCTGAGCTACAGCTTGCTCTTGCTCAATTATCGCCCAGGTGATCAGGCGACATTGACGATTGTGCGGGGGCAGGCGCGGTTCAGCGTGCCGATTACCTTTGGGGAAGCCGATCAGTAGCAGCTACTCTCAGGATCGTGCGGTACTGTGGGCAATGGTACGGCTTTGCCCTTTCTATGGTATCGTCTATGCAGCACGAATGTTGGGCTTACAGGGAAGGAGTAGCTGATGACGACCAATGCACAAGCAACCGACGCCCTCTGGCGGCCATTCACCCAGCACGCAGTCCCGCAAACCCCGATGGTGATGACCGAGGCGCGGGGCTCCACGATTATCGATGCTGAAGGAAACGAATATATCGACGCGATGGCGGGGTTATGGTGTGTCAACGCTGGCTATGGGCAGGAGCGGCTGGTGGAAGCGGCGGCAAACCAGATGCGCCAGTTGCCGTATACGCCGCTGACGCGCCCTGCTCCGGCGGCCATTGACCTGGCCGAACGCCTGACTGCGCTGCTCCCTGGCGATCTGAATCACGTTGTCTTCGTCAACAGTGGCTCAGAAGCAGTGGAAACGGCGTTGAAACTGGCGCGGCAATATGCCCGCCTACGTTTCCCGCAGGACAATCGCTATAAGATTATCTCTCGCTATCGCGGCTATCACGGCTGGACGATGGGGGCCTTGGGTGCTACGGGGCAGGAGGTGCGCAAAACGCGCTTTGAGCCGTTGGTTGGCGGGCATATTCATGTGCGCCCACCCGACCTCTTTCGGATCTTTGCCGACCTCACGCCCAGTCAGGCGGCGGCGCAACTGCTGCGTGAATTGGAAGATGTGATCCTCTTTGAGGGGCCAGAAACAATCGCCGCCTTTATCGGCGAGCCGATCATTGGTGGCGGTGGCATCATCGTCCCGCCCGATGAATACTGGCCGGGTATTCGCGAACTCTGCGACCGTTACGGGATTCTGTTGATCCATGACGAAGTGATCACAGGCTTTGGGCGCACGGGTAGATGGTTCGGCTGTGAGCAGTGGGGCGTGGTGCCAGATATCATGACGATGGCGAAGGGGATCACCAGTGGGTATATCCCCCTGGGTGCCACGGCAGTGACCGAGCAGGTGTTCGATACGTTCAAGGGCGCGCCCGCTGATAATGTCCAGTTCAATCAACTGAGTACCTATGGTGGGCATCCGGTGGCCTGCGCCGTGGCGGTAGCGAATCTGGCTGTTCTGGCTGAAGATAAGCTGGTGGAGAACTCCGAACGAATGGGTGCATTGCTCGGTGATGGCCTGCGCGAATTGCTGGCTGATCACCCGATTGTCGGCCATGTGCGCGGCAAGGGCTTACTCTGGGGGGTGGAACTAGCCGTCCCTGGCACGACAACACCACTGGCTGGTGAACACGTTAATGCAGTCATGCGCGAGGCACAGGCGCGGGGGGTGTTGTTGGGCAAGAACTCCGCTACCGTGCGCGACCTGGATTGCACGCTGACGATCTCGCCACCGTTGGTGATCAATCAGCGCGAGGTGGAGCAACTGGTCAGTGCGCTTGACGAGGCACTGGGGACGATTCGGTTATAGAGGTGTTGGAGCGGCGCAGCAGTGCGCGATCAAGATAGGGGCACTCAATGGGCCAGGCGCAAGGGGCGCAGGCACTGGGGATTATCGCTGCACTGAACAAACCAGAGGCGCAAGACCTGGAACGGGAGATCGTCCCCTGGCTGACGGAGCGGCAGATTCATTGCCGCGACGAGGCGACGATGCTGCGGCAGGGTTGCGCTGGTCTGGATGCGATCATCGTCCTTGGTGGCGATGGCTTGATGATGCGGTCGGCCAGAATGTTTCCCAATGTGCCACTCCTCGGTATCAACTTCGGGCACGTTGGCTTCCTCACAATGGTCGAACGTAAAGATTGGCGTACCGCCCTGGAGGCGATGCTGGCGGGGCAACACCGTGTGCAGCATAGCCCGACCCTGCACGTTGAACTGATCCGCGCTGGGGCAACCGTCTCTTCGGGTTGGGTGATCAATGATGCGGTGCTGCGGGCTGGGCCACAACTGGTTGAAATAGAACTCTACGTCGATGGGCAGTTTGTGAATATCTACCCCGGCGATGGGATGATCGTTTCGACGCCACAAGGCAGCACTGCCTACTGTATGTCGGCTGGTGGCCCGATCCTCACGCGGGGAGTACGGGGCTTTGCCATTATCGCGCTCAATCCCCATTCGCCGATTCGGATTCCCCTGGTAGTGGAAGAAGAATCGCTGATCGAACTGGTGATGGTGAACGATCGGCAATGCTGGCTCTACCTTGATGGCAAGATCGAAGGCGCGCCCGCAGTGCAGTCTGGAGATCTGGTGCGGGTGCGGCGAGGGGAGCAAGAATTTGCGTTGGTCTTGCTGGAAGGGATGAGTTTCTTCACCGCTGTACGAAGCCGCTTCAACTTCCTGATCAGGCCAGATTCTGTGCCAAGTCGAGCCTGAGCCAGTGATCATGCAACGCTACCTGTCGCCAGAGTTGCTTGTTGTTATGGCAACACAGAGATGAGCGACCAAGTAGCCAAGCCAACCCCGGCGGTGAACCAGAACCTTTCCGGCCAGGTCTCGCGGGCGATGCTCTGGAACGGCGCCTGGCAGGTAGCGAAGCTCCTGTCAGGGCTCCTTTCGGCGATTGTCGTCGCCAAACTCCTTTCCAAAGAAGGGTATGGCACCGTCGCCCGCCTCAGCGCCCTGGCTGGCACTTTAGGGTTGGTCGCTGATTTCGGCGTCGAGCGGGGATTAGCGAAGTTTCTGCCCGAAGTGGAAGCCCGCCACGGAAGCGCGGGCGTGCGCTCTACCTTGCGCCTGATTATTGCCCAGAAATTGGTGATCGTGGCGCTGATCGCCTGTGGCACGTTGCTCTTTCGGGATCGCCTCTATACATACTGGCTTGAGGGCGTTGAGGAAACTGACCTGCGGGCCTTGATCATGCGCTATCACTGGGTCTTTTTTGCTGCCCTGATGGCGATGGTCTTCTTCGGCGCGGTCTTCGATGTTTTCATGCAAACCCTTACCGCCTATTTCAAGCAAAGCGCTTCTGGGGCGATCAGCTTTGTCGCCACTGTGCTTAGCCCACTCTTGCGCCTGACGGTTGTCCTGGCGGGTTGGGGTGTTCTGGGCTTTGTCGGAGCATTAGTGACGATTCCGTTAGTGGCGACATCATTGGCCGCCTGGCAGACAGCGCGGGTACAGCAACAGTTGAACAAGCAACCAACGATGGAGAGCAACGGTGCCAATCTCCCACGGCGCTTTGTGTCGTATTCTGCGCTGAGCTACTGGCAACAGATCACCGAGTACATTTATGCGCTCGATTTTGTATTGTTGATGGTGCCGGGGGCCAGCGCAGCGGCGAGTCTTAAGTGGGCGCATTCCTTGATCGGGCAGGTGATTGGGGCGTTGTGGTCGCCGCTGGCTGGGATTCAAATCCCGCTCTTTTCGCGGCTCTACACGCGGGGCGACACACGACAACTTGGCGACGCCTATAGCCTGCTCTCTAAGTTCTTAGCGGCAGTGATGATTCCTGCTGCGGTGGGGTTGACGATTCTGGCCTACAATATCCTGGTGTTGATCGAGCCGAAATATGTTGATGCAACCGCCGCCGCCAGGATTATTGCGATCACCTTCTGCCTTGATGCGGCGATCAGTGTGCCGCTCGCAATCCTGATGGCCTACGAACAGTATCGACCAATGCTGATTGCGCGGAGTTGCGCCCTACTGGCGTTGCCGCTGGTCTTCTTCGTGGTGCCACGTTACGGGATTGTGGCAGCGGCGTTGGTGATGGGCGGCACGCGCCTGTTTTGCGATGGTCTGGCGATGTTGATGGCGTTGCGCGAATTGCCCCTGCGGTATCCGCTGCGGTTTGCGTTGCGGATCGCTGGGGCCAGCGCGGTGATGGCGTTGGTCATCGCGCCGTTTGCCTTCTCAGTATTGCGCCCACCTTTGCCATGGGATACAGCGAGCGAAACTGCAAGCAAACTTGATTTGCTCACCCAACTGCTCTATCTGGCAGGTAATCTCACCCTTGCGGCAGTGGGCGGGCTGATCTACCTGGGTGTCTTCAAGTTGACTGGTGGGATTGATCCCGAAGACCGCCAGCGGATTGTGGAGTTACGGTTGCCGCTGGCGACGAAACTCCTGCGATTCCTCTGAGGTGACCATGCAAGGAGCAAATGACGGCGCAAAGTTACTCTACTTCACGGCGGCATATCGGCCTGGGTCGATGGCGATTCCCGTCCATACTGAACTGCTCACCGCCCTGCGTGAACGGGGCTACCCCAGTGCAATCGTGACACTGGCGGAACCAGGGCAGGGCGAACCTATCGCCCTGGTGCTAGATGGTGATTTACCCGTCTATCGGGTGGCGATCTCGCGTGGTTGGCGGGATCGGCTGCTGAATCGCTACGCCCGTACGCGCCTGGGGTATCCCTACCTCCTGACTGTGGCGCGCTACCTGCGGCCCTGGTTGGCCGCACGGCTCGCTGCTGACCCCGACCTGATCTTGCAGGTGGAGATGGCCTACCCCTTAGGGGCGGTGGTGCGGCGGGCGCTGGGCAGGCAGCCGGCCCGCACGGTGGTCACGCTGCACGGTGGCGATGTGCTGCAAACAGACGATGGATCTACGTATGGCTATGCCGGCTCGCCAACCACGCAGCAGGAGTTGCGGCGGGTCTTCGC
>JBDHWF010000003.1:0-66573 GCA_039810045.1 Chloroflexia bacterium | reverse complement strand
ATTCTCGATGGCCCGCCTGGTCATGCCCAGACCAAAATGGGTACGCCAACGATGGGTGGCGTGATCTTTACGATCACTGCCTTTATCCTCACCATCATTTTCAACCTGTATGATCGGCTATCGATGTTGCTCCCGCTGGGCGTTTTGCTTTGCTGTAGCGTGCTGGGCGGGGTTGATGATCGGCTCAGTCTGGTTGGCGGCAAGCGCAGCGGCGGGATGACGGCGCGGTTCAAGTTCGCCTGGATCTTCCTCTTTGCCGCAATCACGGCGGTGATCCTCTACTGGCCGTTGGGGCTGCATCACGCCAATATCCCGATCCTGGGGCGGTTTGACATCGGATTGGCCTATATCCCGATTGCGATTTTCGGGATTATGGGCACCGCCCATGCGGTGAACCTGACCGACGGCCTCGATACCCTGGCGGGTGGCACAGGGGCGATTGCGTTTGTGTCCTACGGCATCATCGCCTATATCCAGGGCCAGGTGGGAGTCGTCACCTTCTGCTTCATCATGGTCGGCTCACTGTTGGGTTTCCTCTGGCACAACGCCCATCCCGCACAAGTCTTTATGGGGGATACTGGTTCCCTGGCGCTGGGGGCCTCGCTGGCAACTGCGGCCTTCATGACTGGGCAGTGGTTTTTGCTGCCAGTTGTGGGGTTGATCTTCGTGCTGGAAGCGGTGTCGGTGATGCTGCAAGTGACGTATTTCAAGCGCACAGGTGGTAAGCGTCTGTTCAAGATGACTCCACTCCACCACCACTTCGAGATCATTGGCTGGTCAGAAACGCAGGTGACGATGCGCTTCTGGTTGGTTGGCATGATGGCCGGCCTGTTTGGGGTTGCCCTCGCCCTGCTCTAAGTACTCATCCTCTTTCCTGACAGCACTGCGCTCAGCTATTCCAGGTTGCACAGCCTGGGTTATCGGGCTACAATCTGTACGTACATTGCGGCCATGATCACTGTTGGTGCTGTGACAAGAAGGCAAGAAATGACTGATCAGCGTCAAACAGCGGCATTTGCGGGCAAACGAGCGTTAGTGATGGGCCTGGGGGTCCATGGTGGCGGCTTGGGTGTGGCGCGTTTTCTGGCGCAGCAAGGGGCGTTGGTGACGGTCACTGACCTGCGCGACGCCGCGCAACTGGCTGAACCAATGCGGCAACTCGCTGATCTGCCGATTCAGTATGTGCTGGGTGAACACCGCGAAAGCGATTTTACCACTGCGGATCTGGTGGTGCGGAATCCCGCTGTCCCGCGTGAATCACCATTGTTGGCGGCGGCGCAGGCAGCCGGGGTGCCAGTCGAAATGGAGATGAGCCTGTTCTTTCGGCTTTGCCCCGCCCCGATTATCGGGATTACTGGCACCAAAGGGAAGACGACCACGGCCAGTCTTTGTGGGGCGATCCTCTCATCGTGGCGGGCGGATACCGTCATTGCGGGCAATATGGGGGTCTCGGCGTTGGAACAGTTGCCACAGATCACGCCAACAACGCCAGTGGTGATCGAGTTGTCAAGTTGGCAACTCGAGGGCTTGGCTGCCTACGGGCGCAGTCCACATATCGCAGTAGTGACGAACCTCTCCCCAGACCACCTTAATCGCTATAGCACGATGGAGACCTACGCAGCGGCAAAGCGTGGAATTGTTGAGGAGCAGGGTGGGCAGGATTATGCGATCCTCAATGCCGATGATCCGCTCGTGTGGGCTTTTCGAAACGCCACGCCCGCGCAGATCTTGCCATTTGCCTCGACCGCGCAGGGTGGCGATAGTGCCTGGCTGGCTGGCGATACGCTCTGCTGGTCTTTCGCCGGGCAGGAGTATCGCACCCCGCGCACTACCTTGCGCCTCTTGGGGGTACACAATGCGCTCAACGCCCTGGCAGCGGGAATGGCCGCGCTGGCGCTGGGTGCGTCATTTGCGGCTGTCGAGGCTGGTCTGGCTGGGTTTCAGGGGGTCAAAGACCGCATGGAACCACTCGGTAAGATCGGTGGTGTCACCTATATCAATGACACGACCGCAACCGCGCCTGCCGCTGCTGCTGCTGCCGTGAGCGCGATGAACCGTCCCACGATCCTGATCGCTGGGGGTTCGGAGAAACAGACCGATTTCGCCGATTTCGCCGCTACGGTTGCCCCACGCGTGAAGGCTGTCGTCACCTTACGCGGTGATTCGACCCCCCGCCTGACCGACAACCTGCTACAGGCCGGGCTGGCATCGTCGGCCCTCTTTGGCCCGTACAACAGTATGGATGAGGGGGTAGCGCAGGCCCAGCAATTGGCGGTGCCTGGGGATGTGATCTTGCTCTCGCCTGCCTGTGCCTCTTTCGGTATGTTCCGCAATGAGTTTCATCGGGGCGACGCCTTTCGCGCGGCATTCGCCACACTGGCGGCAGCAGAAAAGGATCGCTGATGGCTATCGGGGTACGGGAAACGGGGCGACAGCCCAAACCAAGTGCCGTGGCTACGCGGTCTCCCCAGCAATCACGAGTGGTGCAGTTGGCACAGGCTGGTAAGGCGCGGGCCAGGGCGGTCAAGTATCATGCGCCTGATTACTGGCTGATTACGACGCTGGTGGCACTGGTCGTTTTTGGTACGGTGATCATTTTCAGCGCTACCTTTGCGATCAATCTGCCCGATGGCGGTGGCGCATTTAGCTACTTGATGCGTCAGGCGGCTTGGGTGGCAGTTGGGGGTATCGCCTGCTTTTTCGTTTCGCGGATCGATTACCACTTCTGGCGACAGTGGTCGATTCCCGTGCTGGTTGGCTCGATTCTGACGCTGATTTTGGTCTTGCTGCCACACGTTGGGGTGGAAGGCGGCGGAGCCAGTCGCTGGCTGAATCTGGGACCATTGCCCCAATTCCAGCCAAGCGAGGTGGCGAAGGCTGCCCTGATCCTCTATATCGCTGATTGGTTGACGAAGCGTGGCCCACGTTTGCAGAACTGGCGCACGGGATTATTCCCGTTCGCCGTCATCCTGGGCGGAATGATCTTTCTGGTGATGTTGGAGCCAGATCTGGGTACGTCGTCGGTGCTGGCGATTATCGGGATCACGATGCTCCTGGTTGCTGGCGCAAACCTGAAACAGTTTGCACTTTTTCTGGGGAGTGGTGCGCTCGCCTTTATCGTGCTGGCATTTTCGGCGTCCTATCGCCGTGATCGCCTGATGCTTTTTCTGAAGCCAGAAGAAGATCTCTGGACAGTGGCTGGTGGCTGGCAGTTGATTCAGGCGCGACTTTCGTTCGGTTCTGGCGGTTTATTTGGCGTAGGGCTGGGCGCAAGTCGGCTGAAATATGGGTGGCTGCCTGCCGCGCACACTGATGCGATCTTTGCTGTCGTTGGCGAAGAACTCGGCTTGCTGGGCTGTGCCTGTCTGCTGGCTCTCTTTCTGATGCTGGCGATTCGCGGCTATCGGGTGGCCTTTCGCGCTCCCGATCCCTTTGGCGCGTTGCTGGCAACGGGCATTGTCTCCTGGATTGTCTTCCAGGCCTTGATCAATATTGGCGGGATTACGACGACCATTCCGTTTACTGGTGTACCACTGCCCTTCATCTCATACGGTGGTACGTCGTTAATGGTTGTGCTGGGGATTACCGGGGTGCTGATTAATATCTCGCGCCAGACTGATGAGCGCCCGCTCACCCCGCCAAAGGGCCGGGGCAGATCAAATGCGCCGCAGCAGGCAACAGCAAAACCGCGTCATCGGTCCGCAGTATCTCCACGATCGCCTGTTGTTCATTCTGAGAGGTAATCATGTCGACATTGACTGTTCCCCCCCTGATTGTGTTGATTCCGTTACTGATTCTGGGTGCCTGGATTGGGTTGCAGCGTGGGTGGAAAAATGAAGCCTGGACTGCGGCGATCCTGATGCTGATGTTGTTGGTGATTTCTCAGCCTGAATCAATGCTCTTGCCGACCCTGGAACGACTGATCAGTGCTTTCCAGCGGGCTGGGCAGGCCCTATTAGGGCAGGATTCAAGCGGCCCCGCTTTTCAGTTTGAGGATAATACCAGGCCAGTGGCGCAGTTCTTTGCCTTCTTACTCTTCGTTGCGCTGGCCTATTCTGTCGGGCAATTGCTTGGTAAAGGGGAGAAAAGTAAAGGGTTGTGGTCGATGCTGGCTGCGCTGCTTGGTGCATTCAATCTCCTGTTGACGCTTGGCTGGCTTGCCAATAACTTTCTCTTTGATCGCACTGCTGATGGCAGCATTCGCCTGACGATCCCCTCGTTTGATGGCGCGCAGGTGGTACTAGGCACGTCTGCTTCGACAGCGCTACTCAACTCCTGGCAGGGGTGGTTGAGTATTATCATGGTCGTGATCCTGTTCTTCTTCCTGATCTCGCGAGCGCGTGGTAAATCAAAGAGTACCTAGTCCGGCTGATATTTGGCGCTGCCCAATACCAGGAACGTACTACAGTGATCTGATACATGATGGAGCTAGCCAATGGCTGTCGGGCGTGACCCGCATAATGTAAGCGAAGCACTGGCTTTGCCGCCGCGTGGCAGTGCCATCCACTTTATTGGCATTGGCGGGATCGGTACGAGTGCGCTGGCCCGCGTGCTGGCGCATTGGGGCTATCGGGTGACAGGGAGCGACGCCAACGCTTCGCCGCTGACGGCTACGCTGGCCGCAGAAGGGATCGGCGTGACGGTTGGTCATCGGGCTGAGGCGGTGCAGGGCGCAGATCTGGTGGTATATACCGCCGCTGTGCGCGAGGAGAATCCTGAACTTGCCGCCGCCCATGCTGCGGGGATCCCAACGGTGAAGCGTGCAGCATTACTAGGGCTAATCGCCAATGCGCGCGCTGCGTTGGCAGTTGCTGGCACCCACGGTAAGTCGACGACGAGCGCAATGCTGGCGAAAATCTGTATGGAGGCCGGACGCGACCCCAGCTTTTTTGTTGGCGCGATCTTGCATGAATACGGGACGAATGCCCGCCCTGGCAGCGGCGATCTGGTGGTGGTCGAGGCCGATGAATACGACCGTTCGTTCCTCCAACTTTTTCCACAGGTGGCGATTGTCACTACGCTGGAGCATGACCACCCAGATATTTATCCAACCTACGAGGAGATGTTTGCAGCCTATCAGGAGTTTTTGGCACAGGTACGCCCTGGTGGCGTGATTGTGTTATCTGCTGATGATCCGGGCTGTGTGGCGTTAGCACGTGCGCTGACGCTTGCCGCAGGTGTACGGGTGGAAACGTATGGTCGCACTGCGGGGGCCACCTGGCGGATTGTGCCAACCAATGCTGGTGATGCGGTGGTGACGAAAGACCAGATCGTCGCGACACTGCAGCTGCAAGTAGCTGGTGAGCATAACCGCACGAATGCGCTGGGGGCGTTGGTCGTTGCTGCTGCAGTGGGGATTGCGCCGACAACGGCGGCAGCGGCCCTGGCTGGATTCACGGGTATTGGGCGACGGTTTGAGTGGAAAGGTGAGGTGCAGGGGATCACCGTGATCGATGATTATGCCCACCACCCCACCGAGGTCGCGGTCAATATTCGGGCAGCTCGCGAGCGATTTCCTAATCAGCCAATCTGGGTGGTCTTTCAGCCACACACCTATTCGCGTACCAAGCTATTACTGGCTGAGTTTGCGGCGGCCCTGGCGGAGGCAGATCGTGTGCTGGTGCTTGATATTTACGCTGCCCGCGAAACTGATACGCTGGGCGTCGGTGCCGATGATCTGGTGGCCTTATTGCCTGAGCCAGCGACGGTATTGCGGGCGGCTCGACCGGCGGAGGCTGCTGCCCGCTTAATTGAGCAACACCGTGCCGGACAGTTATTCGCAGGCACCGTCGTGCTGACCCTTGGGGCAGGCGATGTCACCGAAGTGGGAGCGATGGTGCTTGATGACCTCCAGAGCTAATCACCAGGATCGACAGATTGGCAGTGAGGCGACCCTCGATCCGGCGTGGGAGCCGATCAGCGACGCCAATCCGCCTGATGAACTGGAGATTTTGCGCGACGAGCCGATCGCTCGCTATACCAGTTTTCGGATTGGTGGCCCTGCTGATTACCTTGCGCGTCCCGCTGATGAGGCGGCGTTAGCGCGGGCGCTGGCCTGGGCCAACGAAGCCCACCTGCCTGTCACGGTCATTGGTGGTGGCAGCAACCTGATCTGCGCTGATCGTGGTGTGCGCGGATTGGCGATTGCGTTTCGGGCGATGCGGGTGCCAGTCGAGATTCTTGAGGAAGGGGAGACTGTGCTGCTGCGGGTACCTGCCCAGCGGATGCTTTCGGGCGTGGCGCGCTGGTGCTGCGAACAGGGTTGGGCGGGCCTTGATTGGGCGGTTGGGTTGCCCGGTACCGTTGGCGGGGCGACGGCAAATAATGCTGGCGCACATGGCACAGAGATGATCGATATCCTGGAAGCAGTAACGGTGATGGGGCCAGATGGCACTGTGCAGACCCATCCACGCGAGTGGCTACACGCCCGTTATCGGCACACGATTCTGCGCTCCCCCGACCTTGCTGAACGACCAGCAGGAACCATTATTGTCGCGGTGCAATTGCGTTTGGCGCGTGGGGATCGTGACCAACTTCTGGCGCTGGCGGATGATCATGCCGAATGGCGCAAAAAACATCAGCCGCGCCAGCCCTGTGCCGGCTCAATCTTCAAGAACCCACCTGGCACCTATGCTGGCCTCTTGATCGAGCAGGCGGGCCTGAAGGGTTATCAAGTTGGCGGCGTGCAGGTTTCGCCGCTTCATGCCAACTTTCTGGTCAATGTCAAGGTGGGGCAGGCCACTGGGGCTGATGTCCAGGCCGTGATTCGGCATATTCAGCAGACGGTGCGCGCCCAGACTGGTATCCTGTTGGAGACTGAGGTCGAATTTATCGGCGAGTGGCCTGAGGTGCACAAGTAAGGTATTGCTGCCGCGGTTTCATGCGGCGATGGAGTTGTTGATGGGTGGTCGGAAAATCCGCGTTGGCGTGATCTTCGGTGGGAAATCAGGCGAACATGATGTGTCGTTGCGCTCGGCGCGAGCGGTGATGGACGCGCTCGACCCCACCCGCTATGAGGTGGTGCCGTTGGGGATCACGCGGGAAGGCCGCTGGCTCACCGGGGGCGACCCACTTCAGCAGTTGGAATCCGGCTCGGAATTGGCGCGACTCGAAGGACGGGCCACTTCCACTGACGACGAACCTGACACAGCCTTGGTGACGCAAACAACAGCGCAGCCGCCCCTGCTGACGAATAGTGAGACGGGTGGCGCTGGGGCGATTGATGTTATCTTCCCAGTGCTGCACGGCCCACGCGGCGAAGATGGCACGATGCAGGGGCTGCTTGAACTGGCCGATATTCCCTACGTTGGGGCTGGGGTGTTGGCTTCGGCAGTGGCGATGGATAAGGCGCTGACGAAAGTGGTGCTGGCCCAGGCGGGGATTCCGCAAGCGCCGTGGCTGACGCTCCTCAAGCGGGAGTGGGAGCGCGACCCTGTGGCGGTCACTGAACGAGTTGAACGTGACCTGGGCTTCCCGTGTTTTGTCAAACCAGCCAATATGGGCTCAAGTGTGGGGATTACTAAGGTCAAAGATCCAACGGAGTTAGCGGCGGCGATCGCCCTGGCGGCGAGCTACGACCGTAAGTTGGTGATTGAAGCGGGGATCGATGCGCGGGAGCTAGAGATCAGTGTTCTTGGCAATGACGAGCCAATTGCTTCGGCGATTAGTGAGATTGAGCCGAAAGGTGAGTTCTACGATTACACCGCTAAATATGTTGATGAGGATGGGGCGACGTTCACTCTGCCCGCCAAAATTACCGCTGAGCAGGCCGCCGCGTTACGCGCCCTGGCGCTGGCTGCTTATCGGGCGATCGATTGCGCGGGGATGGCCCGCGTTGATTTCTTCCTTGAACGTGGCACGGATCGGCTGCTGCTCAATGAGATCAACACAATTCCAGGCTTCACGTCGATCAGCCAATATCCCAAGATGTGGGAGGCAAGCGGCTTACCATTCAAGCAGTTGGTTGAGCGGTTGATTGAACTGGCAGTTGATCGACACCAGGAAAAGCAGGATCGCTTATGATGCACGATGGCGATTATGGTGCAGGTGGACTGACCAATGGCGAACTCTGAGACCACCCGCCGCCGTGGTGCCGTGCGTACTGCTGGCAAGGCGAAGGCCCCTGCCACGCGTAAACAAGCCCCACCCCCAACCGCTGCCCGACCACACACGGTTGGGCGAGGCGCACGCCCAACGTCCTCCAGCGCCCCGCTGTCTGATCGCTTCCACGCGGTGTGGGCCAGCGGGCAACTGCTGGCGTTAGTGCTGGCGTTGCTCTGTGGTGGGGCGATCGCCTATTTGCTAACGACCGCGCAATGGCAGGTGCAGCAGGTGGATCTCGCGGGTACGACCCTGACGAAGCCAGAGGAAGTTGTCGCGCAAAGCGGTGTAAGTGGACATAATATCTTCACTGTTGATCCGCAGATGACAGCCGAGCGTTTATTGCTGTTGCCCACCATCCGCGAGGCCCAGGTCTGGAGTGAATTACCCAACCGCCTGATCGTGCGTATTGTGGAGCGCCAGCCAGTGTTGGTCTGGCAATTTGGCGAAGAACGGTATCTACTGGATGCCAACGGCACTGTGGTTCAGCAAAGCCCACCCCAGGCCACGATGCCCCAACTGCCGGTCATCATTGTTCGGGAAGGGGATACCCCCGTCGTTGGGGGGAAGGTTGAGCAAACAATTTTGCAGGCTGGACTGACGATCAACACCCGGGCAGCCGCCTTGGGCCTCGCGTTCCAAACGCTTGAGGTGGTGCCGAAAGAAGGGTTGGTGCTGGTATTAGCAGGCCCAACATCAGCCCCACCGCGCCGAATCCTGCTCGGTTCAACCGAGCGGTTAGAGGAGAAACTGGCCGTTGCTGCGGAGATTGTACGTACAGATCAGCAATGGACAACGTTGAATGTCCATGATCCCGACCGTCCCTTTTTCCCACCTGCTCCCACGCCAACCCCCCAACCATCAGCCCGCCCATGATTCTGTAGTGTACGTTCACTCTCCAGTGACTGATCGAGGCTGACGTGTAAAACGTTGGGCTATAGAAGGTTGCTATCAGCGTAATCCCGCCAAATTCCATCAAAACAGTTGATTCCCACGAAAGTGTACGTTACAATGCGTACGAACACTATGGACGTGCATGGTGACTAGACATATCTATGCTATACTGCAATTGGGCGTAGGCGCTGGATGGTGGCAGTGGTGCTTTGCCGCCCTTCAGCCTAGGTGGAAAGCGAGAGCGACCGGATGCCAAGCGGTCACGCGGTCGTAGCCGTTGATCTGGGAACGAGCAAAGCCTGTGCGCTGGTAGCAGAGCTGCTGGCAGATGGACGCACGGCGATTGTTGGGGTTGGCCTCTGCCCAGCGCAGGGGATGGCGAAAGGGGTGGTGACGGACCTTGATGACGCCACCGCTACCGTAGCCCGGGCGATTGAGCGGGCCGAGCGCAACTCGGGCTATCGGATTCTTTCGGCCTATGTCAGCATTTCCGGGGCCCACCTGAAATCAGCCAATGGGCATGGGATGGTCGCCTTGCCCCGCCCCCACGTTGAGATTAGCGATGCCGAAGTTTCGCGCGTGTTGGCCGCTGCGAGCGTCATGCCCGCTGCCGTGAATGATGAACTGCTCCACGTGTTACCGCGTACCTATACCTTAGATGGGCAGGAGGGCGTGGTTGATCCACTGGGCATGGTTGGCTCTCGCCTGGAGGTAGAGGCCCACGTTGTTAGTGGCTCGTCAACCGCTATTCGCAATGTCAGCACCGTGCTGGAACGGGCGGGCATTGCGATTGACGAACTTGTGCCAGAGCCATTGTGCGCCGCTGAGGCCGCCCTAACTCCAGCTGAACGAGCGATGGGCGTGGCACTGGTGGATATTGGCGCTGGCACTACTGACATCGCCGTTTTTGTCGAGAATGCCGTCTGGCATACGGCGGCTTTGCCCATTGGCGGCAATCACCTCTCAAATGACCTCTCCATTGTTTTGCAGATTCCGTTTGAGGCGGCGGAGCAATTGAAAATTACCGCTGGGCGAGCAATGCCGCTCCCTGGTGTTGCTGATAAAGCTGGTGAAGGCGACGATCAACGGTTGGAAGTCGAAGGGTTTGATGGGGCAATGCAGCAGGTTTCTCGCCGTGTGGCCCACGAAGTGATTGAGGCGCGGCTGGAACAGCTACTCACGCTGGTGCGAAAGGAGTTACGCGAATCGGGCTACGATGGAGCCCTACCAGGAGGCATTGTCCTGACTGGTGGGACAGCGTTATTACCAGAGATCGCCGAGTTGACGCGTCAGGTGGTGGGCGTTCGTGCGCGAATTGGTACGCCACGGCGTCTTGCTGGCCTAGGGGAATCACTGAGTGGGCCAGCGTTTGCGGCGACTGTTGGGTTGGCGCAGTGGGGGTTGATCCAGCAGCGTTCAGCCGAAACAGCCCGGCGTAGCCAACGAGCATCACGAAAGCAACGGCGTGGTACAGGCGGCCTGACTGGTTGGCTGCGGGAGTTGTTACCATGATGCACAAGCATTGCCAGAGATGCTTACCGGTCGGCTGTAAGCATCTGTAGCAGGACTGGGGCATTGCGTGAGCAAGAGAACAGGGAGTAAGAAAGTGTCAGGAGGGCCGCGTATGTACGGATCGTCATTCGCGTTCGGCGACATCGAAAATTTCGCCCACATTAAAGTAATCGGCGTCGGGGGCGGCGGCAGCAACGCGGTCAACCGCATGATCGAGGCTGGCGTACAGGGCGTTGAGTTCATTACGGTGAACACTGACGCTCAGGCGTTAGTCCATTCCCGCGCGCCAGTCTCGTTGCGGATTGGCGATAAGCTGACCAAGGGCCTTGGGGCGGGTGGAAATCCGCAGGTTGGTTCGAAGGCCGCCGAGGAAAGTAGCGAGTCGCTCTACGATTCGTTGCGTGGGGCCGATATGATCTTCGTGACTGCTGGGATGGGCGGTGGCACTGGTACTGGCGCTTCACCAATCATCGCGCAGATCGCCCGCGAGGTTGGGGCGCTAACCGTAGGTGTTGTCACCAAGCCATTTGAGTTTGAGGGGAACCGCCGTAAGGCCATTGCCGAACAGGGGATCTCGATGCTGAAAGAGCACGTTGATACCCTGATCACGATCCCCAATCAACGGTTGCTGCAACTGGTCGATAAGAATACCCCGTTCCTCCAGGCATTCGGCCATGCGGATGATGTTCTGCGGCAAGGTATTCAAGGGATCTCTGACTTGATCACCAAGACGGGGATTATCAACCTCGACTTTGCTGATGTGAAGAGTATCATGGAAGAGGCTGGCTCGGCTCTGATGGCGATTGGGCGTGGGTCTGGCGATTCGCGGATGGTCGATGCTGCCCGGATGGCGATTGAGAGCCCACTGCTGGAAATCTCCATCGATGGCGCTACGGGCGTCCTCTACAACGTGACGGGCGGTCTTGATCTGGGCATGGTTGAACTGGACGAAGCAGCACGGATCATTGCCGAGGCTGCTGATCCTGATGCCAATATCATCTTTGGCGCGACGATTGATGAGTCGATGGGCCAGGATGTTCAGATTACGTTGATCGCCACTGGTTTTGATGAAGCGCGTGGGAAGGTGCGTTCGATTGGCAGCGCCGGGAGCGGTGGAGGCCGCACTGGCACCGGGTTCAATCAGCCATTCTCCACGAGCTTTGGGGGCAACCTGCCTCCCGTACGGCCACAAATGGCCCCACAAGAGCGACAGGAGACGCAACCAGAGCGGCAGCAGCCACAGACTGGGGATCAACAAGGTCAGGGGATGGATCGCCCGCAAGGCCCAGCGCAGCGCGGTGAAGAGTATGATTTTCCACCGTTTATTCGCCGGATGCGGGATCGCTAGATTCAGCTGATCCTGATCAAACAAAGAGCAACCCGATAGAGGGCGTGACTGGATCCAGTCACGCCCTCTATGGTATTATTGATAAAATGTGGAAATTGGGTAATCAGTAGTTGTAACAATTTCCACTATAAAGGGTATAGTAAGGAGGGTAAATGTTTCGTAGTGTGATGCAGCGGGGCTTGACTACAGCCCTACTGGGCGTATTGCTCGCAGGCACGTGCCTGTTGTGGCAACCTGGGGCGACACGTGCTGCAGAAGCGTATTGTTTCCCCGAAACGGGCAAATGTGTGAATCCCCTATTTCTGGCCTACTGGCAAGAGCATGGTGGGTTAGCGATCAATGGCTATCCGATCAGTGATGAGATCGTGCAGGATCTCGCGATTGGTCAGCCATATACCGTGCAATATTTCGAGCGGTCGCGGTTTGAGTATCATCCAGAGAATGACAAGGGGAGTCGCGTGCTACTTGGGCAATTTGGGCGGCAGATTCACCCTGCCGATCCGCCAGTAACCGAGCAAGCTGGGGCGCGATTTTTCCCCGAAACGGGCCATAATGTCTCGGGAGACTTTCTGACCTATTGGCAGGCGAATGGTGATCTCGCGCAGTTTGGCTACCCGCTGAGCGAGGTAATCTCCGAGCAACTAGAGGACGGAAATACCTATCAGGTGCAGTACTTTGAGCGGGCCAGGTTTGAGGCTCATCCCGAAAATGCGGCACCGTACAATGTCTTGTTGGGGCAATTTGGGCGCCAGATTTATGGCTCGGCCAGCAATCAGGTTGTTGCGCCGTGTGATGCTGGCGTCCTCCGTGCTGACCTGATGATGATGGGCGCGGCTGGGGCGCGTGAGGGTAATCTACACCTGATCAACACCGGGACAACGTCCTGCTCACTGCGTGGTGCGCCAGAGATCGAAATCCTTGACCAGCAGGGCAACGTCCTTGAGGTGAAGGTCGAAGGTCCAACCGGCACGGAAACCGTGGGGATTGCCGCGGCTGGGCGTGGTCAGATGATCACGGTTCCTGTGTGGTGGAGCAACTATTGTGGTGCCGATCCCGGCCCTGCGTCGCTGCGTGTCACGCTGCCAGGTGGTGGGGAAGTGAAGGCGACAACCGGCGTGAGTGTGCCACCTTGTCTGGGTGAAACGCAGCCCTCTACGTTCCGTTACACGGGATTTACAAGCGGGCCGCAAGGTGAAGCGGTAGCCAATGTGCTAATGGGCTACTTTGGTTCAATTGGTGCTAAGGACTACCATGCTGCCTATGCTGCTCTGGGTGCTGATTTGCAGGCTCAGCAAAGCTATGATGATTTTGCTGCTGGCTATGCGACGACCGAGAAGGTGATTCCCCATACGATCGTGATCGCTTCGGTGAATCAGCAACGACCAGGGTATACGGTAACACTGGTACTTGCTGCTTCCCAAACCGATGGCTCTACCAAGACGTATAAGGGCAGCTACACGCTCGCCCCTGAGAATGGTAGCTGGAAGATCGTTGCCGCTCAGGTCTCCGAAGGATAGTCAGCAACAACAAGTAGCGTGCAGTGGCGGGCTCATTGAGCCCGCCACTGCTTTGTTGGTTGGCAGATTTCCCCAGGCATGATGGTTGCCGCAAAGGCAACTTGCTGACATAGCAGCTGTAGTAATTGTCATTCCTGTTGGGTGGTATGAGATACTGCACAGGGTGTTTGCCTGATTGACTGGCTGATCTGGGCCGTTGTCAGTCGTAGTGTGGCCCAGAGATCTGGCTGAAGTAGCTTTACCCATGTAGGAGGGGTTTGGGATGAGTGTTCCACAGCAGCTGGAAGGATTCCTTGCTGATTCGCTGAATGGGCAACCACTGATTTACAGTAATAGCCATGGCAGCGTCTTTCATTATCATCCGACCAGCCTGACCATCACGGCATCACTGGCACCCCTACGGGCGCGCTATCCGATCCTTGGTGGCGCGCGGCTCCACCTACCTGAGCATTGGTCAGTGCAAGGTGCCAATGAGCAGCCGATTACGGCAGAGACCGCAACGCTGACCTGGACGATTGTGCCAGGTGGGATTCCCGCTGCGTGCCAGGAGCAGATCTCCTGTGAGATCCTGGCCGGAGATACGGGTATTGCCGCCTGGGATCATCTCCTGCCAGTCACTCTCCAGGGTGAGACAACATTTAACCCTGTGCGCGATATTGCGCCGTTCCGCAACTCTGCTGCTGACATTGGTGCAGTTGAACCACAACGCGATCTCTTTGCCCGTACCTATAAGCCGTGGGGTATGATTCTTCCAGGTGCATTTTTTCAGGGCCTTTACCGCGATATTGTCTTTCTGGCTGCTGGGCCAGATGCCCGTGGTGGTGGTGGGCTTTGTACTGGGATGGCCCGCTATGCGCTTGGCACGAGTCTGACGGGAATTCGCCCATTTGCCTCTCAGGTGCGCGATGTCGTCGAAATCTGGCACGGTCGCCAACTGACTGATGCGGCGTTGTTGGCTGCGGCACAGCAATTCCTGAAGCCTGATGCTGCACGCTCTTTTCGCCACTTTCGTAATCAGGTGCTGACAAGTGGTGAAGGAACGGTGGCATTTGATGTGGGGATCGCGCGCTGGTCGTGGAACCCCCGCGAATGGCCAGCGCTATTTCAGCGACTGGTAACGCAGGGGCATACGATTGTGCCCTATGCCTTCGCGCAGATTAATGACACCACGGCGCAGGTACAGGTCTATGATCCCAGCCATCCCTCGCCAGAAGAAGCCGCTGAGAATATTGTGCATTTTGATCTGGCGCAGAACCGCTATCAATATCGGGGCTTTGGCGCACTGGATCGCGATGATCCTACGACGGTGCTGGCGGTGACGCAACGACCATTTGCCGAACCAGGCACCGCCTTTATCGCCTCGACAGTCAGTCTGTTTACCAATCCCCAAGCAGGTTTGACTGAACTGGTTCGGGTGGTGGCAGTGCGGCGGAGTGCGGTGGCCGCAATTGCTGGGGCAGTGGGCTTATTGATTGTCCGATCGCTGCGGCGGCGTCTCGCTGCCTGAGCGCTACGCTATCCAGCAAAATGCGCCTGCGGAGAAAAACTCCGCAGGCGCATTTTTTGTGCGTAATAACAGGTTTAGCCAAGGAATGGGGCGAGGTCGCGCATCAGCGCTGCCTTGGGCTTGGCCCCAACGATCTGCTTCACGGGCTGACCGTCCTTGAACAGGATCATGGTGGGGATGCTCATCACCCCGAACTGGCCCGCTACCTGCTGATTCTCGTCAATATCGAGCTTCAGGATGGTCAGCTTGTCGGCCTGCTCGTTGGCAATCTCATCCAACACTGGGGCGACGGCGCGGCAAGGACCACACCATTCGGCCCAGAAGTCGACTAGAACGTGTCCCTTGGCCTGGGAAACCTTTTCGGTAAATGTGGCATCGGTTACTGGCTGTGGTTTGGCCATTATTGTTACTCCCTTCTACGCTGTTGCCAGCTCTGATTATTGGACATTCACCCTGAAGGCGAATGCTACATCGGTGATAACGGAGGGCCAACCCTCTCTATTCCCATTATCGCACAAACTATACCGCCTGCTTTGTTTGCCCGTAGATCAGCGTATTTTCAGGTTGTGCCTTGAACTGGTAGGGGCTGATCGCGATAATGGAACGGTGCTGTTGCTGGTGTGGAGTACGTGATGCGCGTTGGTTATGATGGAACTGCTTATCTGGAGCCGGCGACTGGTGTCGGCCAGTATGTGCATGCCCTCTGGCAGCAGTTCACCCTGGCCCCCTCGGCAGTTACTCCAGTACTCTTATTGCCAGGGCCACAGGCAACCTTGCCCGAATTGCCTGCGGGTGAGGTGCTGGTGACCGAGCCACCACGCCGCTTTGCTACGGGGAAGGCCCGAAAACTCTGGTGGGAGCAAGTTGGCTTGCCACAGGCTGTGCGCCGCGCCAGCGTTGATCTGGTACATGTGTCGTATCATTCTGCCCCGCTGCGGCGCGATCGTCCGTATCTGGTAACGATTCACGACCTGGTGCCACTCGCCTATCCCGTCTATATGAATTCGTTGCCGATGAAACTCTATTATCGGTTAGCGTGCTTTACTGCTGCTCGCGCTAATCTGATTCTGACCGATTCGCAGCACTCGGCCCGCGACATTGAACGATATTTGCGCGTACCGCGCGAGCGGATTCGCCCGATTCCCCTGGCGGCAGCCAGTCGTTATCAGCCGCTCCCGCCTGATGATCCGCAGGTTGTTGCTGTCCGGGCGCGTTTTGGGTTGACTGGGCCGTTTATCTTCAATATTTCGGGGCTGGATGTGCGGAAGAACCAGACCACGCTGATTCGTGCTTTTGGGCAGGTACGTGCGCAATTGCCCCCCGATACCCGCCTGGTGATTGGCGGGGCTGCCCACAGCAAGCATCCCGATCGCTACCCTGATCTGGCGGCGGTGGTCGCCGAGGCGGGGGTAGGGGAGCATACCGTCTTTACTGGCCGCGTCAGCGATGAAGAGAAAGTGGCGCTGTTGAATGCTGCTGCGCTCTACGTTGATCCTTCCCTCTACGAAGGGTTCGGACTTTCGCCATTGGAGGCGATGCAGTGTGGTACGCCCACGATTGCCGCGAATTGTTCCAGCCTGTCCGAAGTCGTTGGCGATGGTGGCCTGCTGGTGGAACCAACACCTGCAGCGATTGGTGAAGCAATGGTCGATGTTCTGGGATCGCCTGCGCTGGCTGCCGCACTTCGTGAGCGGGGGCGAATGCAGGCCGCGCGCTTCTCCTGGGAGGAGACCGCCCGCCTGACGCTGGCGGCCTATACGGAGGTCTATCAACGTGATGTCCAGTCCCAAGCATCGCGCTCGCCGCAGGGTTCTTCATGAGTGAACGACCTGGTTGCGATCGTTGGTGGGGTGTCGTTCGGTGAAAGTGCTGATGCTTCATAAGGCCCTGGTCAATGGTGCTTATCAGAAGAAGGCCGAAGCGCTTGCCGCCCTTCCAGATATCGATCTCACCGTTGTTGTTCCGCCATCGTGGAACGAGGCGCGTTCTGGGCGTCAGCCACTCGAACGCGCCCACACCAACGGCTATGCCTTGGTTGTCGCGCCCATTGTCTTCAACGGGCATCATCACACGCATTTCTACCCCACCCTGGGGTCAATTGTGCGCCGCATACGCCCAGATATTTTTCATGTCGATGAAGAGCCGTTCAATCTGGCTACGGCCCAGGCTTTCTGGCACGCGCAGCGGGTGGGCGCCCGCGCCCTGTTTGTCACCTGGGCAACAGTCTATCGGAACTATCCCCCGCCATTCAGCCTCTTTGAACGGTATACACATCGCCATGCGGCGGCGGCGATTGTAGGGAACACTGATGCCCAGGCAATCTTGCAGCGGCGTGGCTATCATGGTGTCACAGAGATCGTGCCACTGGCCATTGATCCAGATCTCTATCAACCACGCGAGTTCACTGCGCCAGCGCAATCGCCACAACCGTTCACGATTGGCTTTCTGGGGCGATTGGTGCGGGAAAAAGGCGCGCACATCCTGATCGATGCGGCAGCGCAATTGCATGGCGATTGGCGCGTGCAGATCGTTGGCGGGGGCGTCGAAGAAGCGAATCTGCGCAGTCAGGCAGCACAATTAGGGTTGACCGAACGGGTAGAGTTTGTCCCATTGGTGCCATCAAGCGAGGTGCCAGCATTGCTGGCGGGGTTTGATGCGCTGGCGGTGCCTTCACTGACCACATCCACTTGGAAGGAGCAATTTGGGCGGGTGATTATTGAGGCGATGGCGGCGCAGGTGCCAGTAGTTGGCTCAGACTCTGGGGAGATTCCACAGGTGATTGGCGAGAGCGGGTTGATTGTGCCAGAGAACAATCCAGTGGCGTTGGCCGCTGCGCTCCAGTTGCTCATTGACGATGAGCCACGGCGGCGGGCGTTTGCCAGCGCCGGGCGTAAACGCGCCCTTACCCACTATACCTGGGCTGGTGTTGCAGCCCAGTACGCGCAGCTTTATCGCACCATGCTGGGACAGGCACCGCGCTAAGCTGGGCGATGCCTGTTGGGTGATAGGTGGGGGGAAGGAGTACCCATGCCGAAGCAACCTCTTGATTTGCGGCAGATGCATCGTGTGTTGAGTCCTGGCCCAGTGTCGTTGCTCACATCACAATATCGGGGCCAACCAAATGTGATGGCGGCGGCGTGGGTTGCGCCCGTATCGCTTGATCCCCCGCTGGTGAGTGTGGCGATTTATCCAGGACGGCTGACGCACGAGTTTGTCCAGAAGACCGAGCAATTTGTGCTCAATATCCCACACCTGGAGCTGATCACCGCCACGCATCAGTGCGGCATGATCTCTGGGCGTGAGGAAGATAAGTTTGCGATTACGGGCCTGACGCTGGAACTGGCGACCGAAGTTGATCCACCGCTGATCGCCGAATGCCTCGCCCATATTGAATGCGGGGTGGTCGAGCGGATTCGCCTTGGCGACCACGACCTTTTTATCGGTCAGCCATTGGCAATGACGGTTGATGATCAGGCGTTCGACGGCTTCTGGCAGACTGAGGAAGAACATGGTCAGCTTTTGCATCATCTGGGCGCAGACCGCTATGCAGCGTTAGCCAAGAGTTATCGCGTGCGTGGGGCCGCCGAAGAATAGGCGCTCAGGCGCGTTTCGCCCAGGGTGCAAGATTCAGGCGTGATACGGTTGGGAGGTTCATCTCCCACGCCCCCTCAGGAAAAAGGGCGAGAATACTTTTCTGGGCGTCGCCAGTGAGCGTGAGAAATTGACCGCTATAGTATTGGTGTAAAAGCTCTCGTGACACACCATAGCGTTCAGCCAGGGTGCGCCTTAATTCGCGGCGGCGGGAGGCAACTACCGCGAGAAGATCAGGGATTGCCGCCCGCGTTTCCGTCAGCCAGGGAGCGGTGAGCGCATTATTCGGCGCAAGTAACAGGTGCGAAACTGGGGGTAATCCACTCAAGATGAACCACGCCCGCCCTAAGTCAGAGAGGATGCGGTTGGCAGCCGTATCGCGCAGGTAGAGCGCTTCACCGCCATCACGAATCGCGATCACTTGCTGGGTTTCCTCTGGTAGTGGTTCGTCGCGTGTCCAGGCAACCGCCGTGATGCCATAAAACTTTAGCAGAGTCGCCCGCGTGAGTAATTCGCTGGTTCGTGAGGTTGCGCCCAGATCAACGATGACCTGATCGACTTCATCCAGGCGGCGGTCAGCAACCAGTAATGTTCCTGCATCGTGCTGATCCCCAGCCGCAAGGTCTGGCACAATCGTATGAGTTGTTTGGAGGTCGGCGTATTCCGCCAGGGGCAGGCATGCCAAGGCCGCAGGATACTCCTGTACGGTGTGCGCGTTGAGGTTGGCTACTACGCGCACGGAGATTGGCAGAGTGCCCCAGCCTTGCTCGATCGCCAGCGCGAGTGGGGCCAGTGCGGGGTGATCGTCAAGCAGCAGTGCTGGCGTTTCCTGGGTACTCATTAGCGCGTGGGAGTGCCAGGAACGGTTGGTGTTGTCGTGAGGGTGGGCGTACCGCTGGTCGGCGTTGCCGTACTTGCTGCCAGGAGATCACGCACCCAGCTTTGAATCTCCCGATAGTTGCCCTGGCCAGCACGGGGCAGCAGGATTGAGGCCCCGCCACTTGAGGTTGCGCCATAGAGCAGGCGATCTGAATCGATCACGCCAGTATTGACGGCAAATTTGCGCTTCGCCGCCGCTTGTTCCTGTCCCCACCCCAGCAGATCTTTGGCCTCGGTGAAGGAAAAACTCATCCGAATATGCCCTTCGAGCGCATCGAGAATCCCGAAGAGTTTGGGGATGACTTCAACTGATACGACCTTCTCTTTGACAGCACTCATGAACAATTGCTGGCGACGTGCTCGACCAAAGTCGCTGCCATCTTGTGGTGAATAGCGTGAGCGAACAAAAGCAATCGCCGTTGCGCCATCCATATGCTGCATACCAGCATCAAAGTGAATCGTCCGATAGCTGGGATCCTCATTAGCATCGTCGTTATTGGGGTATTGGGTGTCGGTAAAGGTTTTTTCGACATTCACATCGACGCCACCGATCGCATCGACGAATTGCCGAAAACCCACAAAGTCGAGACTAACCCAATAGTCCAGTTGAATCCCCAGAACTTCGGAAACGGCCTTCATCGCCATTTGGCCGCCAGCGTCGTGTTTGCTATAGGGTACATTCATATCGTTGCGGTCAACCTGGCCCATGCCGATTACATAGGCCTCATTGATTCGCCCCCAATAGCCGCCTCGTCCTTGATATTGCGGCAGCAGTACCCAGAGATCGCGTGGCACACTGATCAGGGTGACTGCGCCTGTTTTCGGCTCGAAGCTCATCACCTGTAGGGTGTCAGTCAGATAACCACCATCGTGTCCTGGGCCACCAAAGCCGATCAGGAGTACGTTGACGCGCTGCCCCTCTTGTAGCCGACGAATAATCGGCGAATTGCCATACGGGATTGGGGTTGCCGTTGGTGGTACTGCGGCGGTTGGCGTTGTTATTGGTGCGGCTGCGCCTGGCACTGAGGGATTAGGGGTAACGCCCGATAGGGCTGTTGCGCTGGTTGTCGCCTGGGCAATCGGCAAGGTGGGCTGAGTGGTGCCGCTTTGGGTGAGCGGGGTGGTATTATCGGGGCGGAAGGTGGTATTGACAAAACGATTGACTCGATAGTTCAGATAGAGTCCGCCAGTGACGCCAATGATCAGGAGAATTGCGAGTGTTGATAGCGCGATCTTTGCGCGACGACTCAAGCCGGGTTTGGCGGGCTGTGTTGCGGTTGTCATCCATTCCTTCTTGTATTGTGCAGTAGGCTTCGCCTTCTATAAGGTAAGCTTGTTGGAGATAGCAGGCTTAATCCGTACAACCACCCGTTCTTTATCACCGGAATCAATAACGCCTCAGCCCTGTGATTGGTTACATCTGGGCTCAATGTCCTTGGGTACGGAGCCGTTCTAAAGCGTCTTTAGGATCCTGATAGTTGGGGTCGAGGGCCAGCGCACGCTCATAGGCTGTGCGAGCTTCGGCGTACCGCCCCAACTGTTCCAGGTTTGCGCCGAGCCAATATTGTAGCACAGCATTCTCAGGTTTTAGCTGTACTGCTCGTTCAAATTCTGGTTGGGCGCGGTCATAGTGTTGCTGCCGATAGAGTGCTAATCCCAGCCAGTAGTTAATATAGCGTGGGGTGGTGATTTTTTGTAGGCCCTGGCGCAAGATTGCTTCGGACTCCGCATAGTTTTTCTGTGCGTTATACACGCGGGCGATCCCGATATAGCCCGATTCCCACTGTGGTCGCAGTTCGATCACCTTGCGATAGTTGGTGTTGGCTGACGCATAGTTGTTCATCCCTTCCAGATAGGCCGAGCCGAGGCATTCATAGCCGATGGGAGAGCGGCTATCGATTTGGATGGCCCGTTCACAATGGGGGATGGCGTGTGCATAATCACCCAGAGCCGCCAGGGTCCACCCTAAACCAACGTGGGCATAGTTGTTGGTATCGTCTGTATTGTTCAATGCCTGTTGGAACAGTTCAATTGCTCGCTGATAATTCTTTGCATCATATTCCAGCCAGCCCATTTCAGTGAGCGCGTAAGGGTATTCAGGATCGAGCGCTAATGCACGCTCCTGCCACAAGCGAGCTTCGGGATCTTGGTCGAGGCTGCGATAGATCCCTCCTTTGGCATAGTAGAGTGTTGCCCAATTGGGCCGCTGGACAATCATTTCGTCGATGGGGCCAAGGGCTTCTTGGTTCTGGTCTTTTTCCTGCAAGAACTGGCAATAGAACCAGAGGGTCCAGAGGTTCTTGGGGTCAAGGGCTCGCGCCCGATTAATCGCTTCTTCGGCTGAGTGTAAGCTGGCGGTAGGGTCACTGGTATCTGGGGGATAACGCAAATACGTATTTGCGACGGCAGCAAAGCCCTCCGCCGCCTCTGGGTTGACCCGTACCGCCTGTTGAGCTGCGGCATAGGCACGTTCTACCTGATGCGTATCGACCGCCGAGAAGGAAAGATAGGCCCAGGCCAGAGCATCATTGGGATCGAGTTTGGTTGCCCGGTCAAGATAGTCGATTTCCCCTGCTTCGTGATTCCAGATCCAGAGGGTTAGCCCAAGTTGGCGATTGGCTGCCGCGCTATTGGGGTTGGTTTCCAGGGCTGCGCGGTAACTGGCAACTGCCTCGGTGAACTTGCCGTCTTGTAATGCCTGATCCCCAGCGGCGATCTGGGCGGCGGCGGGATCAGCGGGGGTGCTGATCGCGGGTGTGCCTACAGCTTTGCTCGTTGGCGTGGCGGCAATACCAACGACAGGGCTAGTAGGTACGGCTGTGCCAGCGTTCGCCACCGTGGTGGCGGTTGGCGTGGTCGTTGCGCTGAATTGCCGTAGGGCTAACCAACCGCCCCCCCCTAGCAGGAGCAGGACCACTACCCCAATGATCCCAAAAAGCCACCAGGGGGGCCTGGGCGGTGCAGGCGGTGTTGCGCCGATATATGGCACGGCCCTGATTGGCTCCACTGGATTATTGGTGCTGGGTGGAGCCGACGTGGCGATCCCTGGGGCTGGCGTGGCAATTTCGGTTGGCGGCTGCCACTCCTGAACAGATTCAGTAGCACCAGGAGTAGCGGAAAGATTTTCTGGAGCCGCTATAGTGGGTGTCCCCGATGCCGGCGTCAGGTCTGGCAACGGTGGTAGGGTAGAATCAGTATTTCCTGTCAGTGGGCGGATGGCTGCTGGGCTTTGTGTATCGGCACCCTGCAAGCGTGGCTGGACGACCTCTGGGTGCGTATCGGTGAGTCGCTCGGGGGGCAGATCGATAATCCTTGTGCGCGCCTCACGATCAGCGGCCAGTGGTAATGGCTGACTCCCTGGTAGATCCCCTTGCGTGATCGCTTGATCGAGGGCTTTGGCGAGCGCCGCTCCAGTGGGATAGCGCCCTTCGGGGTAACGGCCCAGGGCCTTCAACAGTACGCGGCTCACTGCCGCAGTGAGCCGGGGGTTATGGAGTCGGGGGTCAGGGATTTTGCCTTCGACGTGAGCATTCAACACATCAAATGGTCTGCCGGTGAATGGTGGAGTGCCAGTCACCATCTCATATAGCACGACTGCCAGGGCGTAGAGATCAGCCCGCCCATCAAGCCGTTCACCAAGTGCCTGTTCTGGGGCAATATATTCGGGAGTGCCAACGGTGAGGCCCGTTTGGGTGAGGTTGGTTTGCACATCGCCAGTGATCGCCTTGACGATCCCAAAGTCAGCCAGAATCGCCCGATCTCCTTCAATGAAGATATTGGCTGGTTTCACATCACGATGCAGCAAGCCCTGGTCGTGGGCATAATCAAGAGCTGATCCAATATGCTGTACTACCCTAGCGGCGTCAGTGAGTGCGAGTGGTTGGCCTAATCGGCGCGTCAGGGAGCCTGCGGTGTAATACTCCATGACGATATACGGTACGCCATATTCTTCGCCCGTAGAGTAGATCGTGAGGATATTCGGGTGGCGCAGACGGGCGATCGCCAGCGATTCTCGTTGAAAGCGTTTTCGCAGGAGTTCTTCTTCGTTCGGCCTGAGGGTCAGGGCTTTAATCGCCACTTCACGGTTCAGCGCAGGGTCATAAGCACGATAGACAATTGCTGAGCCACCGCGCCCTAAAATGCTTCGTACTTCGTATGGGCCGATTCGGCCAGCTTCGCCAATGCTCATGATTCCTCAAGCTACTGCTGCCTGGTTGGGCTTGTGCCACGCAGTATCTGGGGGATACGCTTGTGGTATAGCGTGTTAGCGCACGATATCCTTCCGCCTCAGAAATACTGCGACCATGATCAGAAAGATAATGATAAAGATTACGAGAATTGCCAGGTAGACTGGGGGAATGAGATTGAAATCGCGTCCTACCTGCGCGATGTAATATAACTCTCCGTCACGATTGACCACATTGGGGTTGGTATTTTGCTGAGTCAGTTGGGCAATCTGATCGGCGGTAAACCCCTCCAGATGTACTGGTTGTGTCGGTACGTCATCAACCCGTAAGGTAGAGCCAAGCGAACGCCAGGTCCACTTTGTCACCATCAACTGCGCGATCCCGCGAACAATGATATTCCCACCAGTACTGATCAGGGGGCCACCAAAGATAATCTGCGGGATCAAAACCATGGGCACCAGGATACTGGCGCGGTCGGGGTTTGGGGCCAACGCTGAGATTAGGAGCCCCATCGCGATCCCCGCGATTGATCCGAAGACCAGCGAGGTATAGAGCATTGGCAGGCGGCCAAGCCCCGCCCCAGTAAAGAGGAAAGGCACCAGAAGGATGATATTCTGGAAAATACTGATTCCTAAGAGCACAACGAACTTGGAAGCAATATACGGAGCGATCCGTAAGTTGATCCGGCGTTCGCGGGCATACATTGCCATCTCTTTGACGATTTCGCGGGCGGCATTGGAGGTGCCAAACCAGACAGCCACCATTGCCAGGAGAAAGGCCAGTGTGCGCCCTTTGCTCCAGTCACCAATGAACGGCGCGGTACTAAAGAGATCGCCTCGAAAGGCGATGGTGATCAGTAACGCGATCAATGGTGCTTGCACCAACAACAAGGTCAGCAGGTTGCTGCGGTCGCGGCGGACTGTCTCAAAATAGCGACTGGTCAAAATTCTGAACTGCCGGAAGCCTGATTCGCGCCGACTGGCGGGCGGGCGCGACTGTGTGCTGGTCGGTAGCGCCACTGGCGCACTTTGGGCATTCCCTTGATTAAGGCCAAGCCCTGCCGAAGTCAGGCGCGCGACGACATTATCCTGGAACTGTTGGGTATTCATAAAGCGACGATGCCAGATATCCATCGCACTTTCTGATTCAATCGTGGTATAGATATCAGCGAATTTCTCCGCCCCAAAATACGTCAGGGCTTCTTTGGGTGGACCATAGTAGGCAAGGTAGCCCCCAGGTGCCAGGAAAGCGATGTTGTCGCAAAGGTCAACATTTTGGGTGGCATGGGTAATCAAAATCACGGTGCGGCCCTGATCAGCGAGCTTCCGCAGGAGCTGCATCATCCGCCCTTCCAACCCTGGATCAAGGCCGCTGGTTGGCTCGTCCAGGAAAAAGAGGGTTGGCTTTGAGATCAGTTCGGCCCCAATCGACACCCGTTTCCGTTGTCCGCCCGACAGATTTTTGATTGGTACATCGCGGCGAGCAGTGAGCCCCAGGTCGTCCATCACTTCTTCGACGCGGGCTTTGACCTCGCTCTCTGCTGTGTCGGGTGGCAGCCGGAGCTTGGCTGCATAGTAGAGCGCACTTTCAACGGGCAATTCAGTCGGGACAATATCGTCTTGTGGGACATAGCCAATCGCACTGCGGTAGGCATCCATCCGGCTGTAGTATTCGGCCCCGTTGTAGCGCACTTCGCCGCCATTTGCCGGTCGCACCCCGCTGAGGGCATCAAGCAGCGTCGATTTCCCCGCCCCAGATCCACCAACCAGGCAAACAAACTCGCGCGGTAAGATCGAGAAGGTCAGGTCATTGAGCAGGACTTTGCCCCCAGCTACCGTTTTCGAGAGGTGAAGGCAGTCGATCCGCACTGTCCCTTCATCAGTACTCTTGAGTAGTTGGCCGTTCTGATACACCAGATGAAAGGGGCCAAACGAGATCGTCGTACCAGACGGGATAGCGGTGCCGCCACGCAGTTGTTGCCCGTTGATGAATGTACCATTGGTGCTATTCAGGTCAATTACGCGCAAATTGCCATCGGGCAGTAATTCTAAACGGGCATGGTAGCGAGAGATTTGGGGATGATCAAGCGCGAGTGTATTGCCAGGATCACGACCAATGGTGACGGTTGTCTGCGCTCGAAGGTCCAGCGTATCAGGGATTGCCCCTACTGGTGGCGGCTGAATGCTGACGCCGATCATCGTGCCAGCGTGCTGATCATCGTGATGATTGATCGCGGTAAACTCGACCACCACGGCGAAATCGCCAATCTGAATCAGATCGCCATCGCGTAGCTCGACCTGGCTGATCGGTTGACCATTGACATAGGTGCCATTGGTGCTGCCATGATCGCGCAAGACCCAGCCACCATTGGCCCCAATCTGATCAATTTCAGCATGGAGTCTGGAGGCCCGTTGATCCGCGGTGACAATATCATTATTGGCCCCGCGCCCAATGGAAAGGTGATTCCCCAGGGGATAAATCCGGCCCTTTTGATCATTCGAAACGACACAGAGGCGTGGTCCAGTGATCGCCGCTGATTCTTCAGGGAAGGGCGAGGCTGGATTGGCGTTTTGCATGCTCAATAATACTCCCCATCAACAACCGTAATCGCCTGAGTAAATGAGTTACGCGCTGCGGTGATGAAATAGCGAATATCTGGCGGGTCCGCAATTGCGGACCCGCTGGAATAGTCCCTGATTAGCGGCGGGGAATGATCTGGGTTGGCAGGTCGCCATCCTCATCATTGTCGGCGGTATTCGGTTGCTTATCCCCGAGGGTAGATGGTGTGCCGAATGGTGGCGGTGGCGGCATCTTGATCGAGGCATTCGTTTCTTCGTCGTCGAACTTCACTGCCGTTGGTGGTGGAGGCGGGGCGAAGACTGGCGGCGGTGGGGCGGACGTTGCCCCGCTCCCAATCAGTGTCTTGTCGTTATCCTCCTCCTTCGCCCCTTTGTCGGCAGGTTCAATAATCTGCGTTGCTGCTTCCTGGGCTGGGCGTTCTGGTGGTGATACTACGGCGGGCTTCGTGCTTCCGGCCTCCTGTTGGCCCATTGGTGCCGTAGCCCTACTGGCAGCAGGGGTGTTGCTGGACGTTGCACTGCTGCGCGACGCTGGCAGTGGTGTCGACGGGTCATGATCGCGATTGCTGATAACCTGGGTTGCTTCGTGTTTCTCTGGCTGCGCGGATGCGGCGTGGCTGATGCCAGCGGCACGATTTTGGAATGAGAAGACCGTTTTGCCAATGAAGACCACATCCCGGTGCGTCAGTTGTTGGGGTGTCCCTGGCTCCAGTGGCTGATCATTGATGACCACAGGGTTGGAGCTACCAAGGTCGATCAGCGAGTAACGATTCCCCTGTTGTTTGAGGACGGCATGATAACGCGAAACCATTGGATCATTTAAGACGAGATCGTTATCTGATCCCCGACCAATAGTAAGTTGATTGTTGTCGAGATCAAACCTTCGTCCAATGTCCTCGCCACGCTGCACAATCAAGAATGCATCCATCGTCTGTCGCTCCCCTTCCTTCGTTCGCTATTCCAAAGCTGTCTGCGATATGCGCCGTGTCTACTTCTGCCTACCTGAACGTCTAAAGCGTAGCATCAGTTTCTCAGTATACTGATCTTCTGGCAATTGGAATACTACGGTGTTGCGGCAAGCGTGAGATCACTGAATGTTGCGCTAAAGCCTGGTTGTGTGAACGCTGCTGCCAGGAGGCCGATCCGTCCATTGTTGCTGGTGGGGACTTTGACGGAGGCGAGCGCCAGGTCATTGACCCCAATATCGATCTGGCTGCCAATGATGTGCAATTGTAGACGATTGATCGGCTGCTGACTGATCACCGTATTTTTGGTCCAGGGGTGCAAGGTAAGCCACTGCCCCTGCTGATAGTGGGTCACTTGATAGTAGCCATTGGGGGTGATGGCAAAGAGATAGTAATCATCGGCACTCCTCTGCCAGAAGATGATGCCCGCCGCTCCGCTCGCGCCAGCAAGGGTGACAGTGACCGCTACCGTAAGATCAGTGTAATTTGTGCCATACGTCGCCCAGGTAGCGTGGTTGTTGGCATTGGGAGCGAGCAGATAACCAGCACTGGTATAGCGTCCTTCGTTGGTTGAGGGCAATCCCATTTGTTCACTCGTAAGCGGGTCGTTGAAGGCGGCACCCCCTGAGCCTGCGGCAGGGTTGGCTGTCGTGCGGGCGGTATCAACGGCCCCCATGGCGAGTCGCCCAGCGCCAGTCCTGCTTTCTGGGCCAGGGAGATCGACATCTTTGGCAGCACTAACCAGAAATGCCTGCACCTGATCTGCTGTAGCGCCAGGTTGAGCATTGAAGACGAGCGCTGCTGCCCCGCTTACATGCGGGGTTGACGCCGAAGTGCCGAAGAATGCTCGCCCTTTATAGATCGCAGTTGTGACACGGGTGGGGGCGCTGATATCTGGCTTCTGGCGACCATCAAGGGTTGGCCCCTGTGAACTATAGACTTCGAGTTTGTCATCCTTCACATTGGTTGCGCCAACGGTGAAGGCACTGCGGGCATCGCCTGGGGCGGAGATACTCGTCGCGGGCGTACTACCATTCGCGATCGTTTCGACAGTGGTATCTTTGCCGAAAAGATCAAGACGTTTGGCTGGTTGCGTGCCTTTTGCCTCAATCACAACATAATAATTGGTCTTTGCTTTGCCTGAGTAGGCAATCCGTTCATACGGCGTTTTCGCTGACTGCGCGTTCTCTGATTTCGCTACTCGTGTCCCACGCTCATCTTCAAGGTAAAGATTGTAGTCAACTTTCTCGGTGTCCCAGGCATCCCAGATCAGGTAGAGCAGAATGTCACCATCCTCTTGGGAGACTTTCAGGCGGGTTTTGTTCGCTGCAAACTGGTGCTGGCCCGTACTATTCGGATTGAACAGGGCGGTGTAATGGCTATCCCCTTCATTGCCCGCTGACTTAATTGGTAGCACTCCTTTCGACCGGGCATAGTCGAGTTGTTTTTGGGTGTATCCTGTGCCATCACCACGGGAATCATGCCAGCCAAATGACATCTGAATGATTTGTACCTTGGCTTCATCAGTCAGATAACGCACTGCCTGGGCAAAACCAGCCTGACTATCGAATGGGCAGAGAAAAAGCTCGGCGTCGGGAGCCATTGCATGCACGATCTCCGCTACGGCTGTGCCGTGTTCATCGTCGTCTTCCTCGCTAGCGAATGAGCGAAACGTCACCTTTTGTGGCAGTGTTGTGCCGAGTAAGGTTTCATATCCGGCAAAGCCAATATCGATGATGCCCACCTTGACGCCTTGCCCGGTAATCCCCGCATCATGCCACTTATCAGCACCAGTAAGCGCGACCCCTTCGGTAATGCGCGCGGCACTCAGGGCCTGGCGCTCTGTGGGCGATAGCGTAGATGGCAGGATCAAATCTTCTGCCTGGGCGCGCCGCGTAATCTGAATCTCGCGTACTGTGTTCAAGGCAGCAAGTTCTTGCAATAGGGTAGTGTTCTGCTCATTGACAGCTGTGCTGAGCACGCTTAGCGGGATAATAATATCAACCATATTGTCGGAGACAGTACCAACTCTGCCACCATTTTTGGTGACTTTATCAACAATCGGTTGGGTGTTGGTATCAGCCAGGATCAGGGTGAGATGAAGTTCATTCTGCTTATCCAATAGCCCCGTAGCACGGGCCTGGGCTTCGGCTGCCTGCTGTCCTTCGCGCTGGTAGATTGTAGCGATCTCCAGTAAGGCCGAATCAATCTTGAGATTAGGGTCGCTGGGCAGGGCGCTGCCAGGGGTGGCTACCCTGGGTGGTATGGGAGTAGGCGTTGGGTTGGTGAGGGAGCAGGCGGCCAAACAGAGGACGATAGCCAGGACTCCACACCGTATGCAACTATACTGTGTCCACCGCCTCTGGCTCCTCATCACGACCTCAATATGCAGAATGTTGCTGTCGTTTAGCGCCTGACTTGCTGTAGGAATACTGCTACAGCGCGCTGAATCTTGTCGTCTGTGAGGAAGATCGCTGGCGTGCGCGGCGATACGTTGCCTGATGGCCGAGGTTCTGGTTGCTCAGTAATACTGGTTACGCGCACAGTAATTGGGCGACCAGTGCGATCGATGCGAATCTCACCGGGATCAAGTACGGCGATTTGGTCATTTTCCAGATCCTGTAGCTGAATGGTGAATAGCTCTCCTTGTTGATTCCCAGTGGCAAGCTCAAGATCAAGGACAAACCCGTACTCTTCGCGAAAGGGGAGGACTGTTAGTGCGGATTGTGCTTTGATTGGGGCCGCCTGCTGTTGCTGCTGAAAGTCACGTTGTGCATAGAGCAATACTGCCCAATCATTTGGGAATCCTGCGGGAATCGCTAGTGTTTCGGCAAAGCGCACGGTGCCGCTTACCTTGATCCGTTGCGTTGCCCCACTATTCCCGGCTGCTATCGCTGAGGGAGTATTGGGACGCGGTACTATCGGGGCGGCGGGGTTACTGCCGCCGCTAGATTGTGCTGGGGCGCTGGCTGGTGGTGTTTTGGGGGGTAAGGTGGCAGTTGGTTGTGCGGTCGGCGCAATACTGCCAGCAGCGACAACTGGTGCAGTGGCGACAGCAGCCGTGGCCGAGGGTGCTGGTGCTACCGTTGCTGTAGCCACTACCGTAACAACTGCTGGAGGCGTTGGTGTCGTGTTTAGGTTTCGCGTAAAGAGCAACACTCCCGCCGCAATCAGCCCGATTAACAGTAATGGGATCACGATAAACAGCCAGAGCGGCGGGCGGGCTGCTGGACGGGCGAGATCGGCGACGGTTGGGGCTGGTGCGGGCATTGACGCTGGGGCTACTGTTGGCCTTGGAGCATTGGGGGCAGCTTTTGGTGTGGTGATCATTGGGAGTGTTGTTGCTGCTTGCTCTTCATTTTCGGTTGCTGGGAGGAGGATCTCTTCGGTACGATCTGGCGCGATCATTGGCATTGGCTTGGTGGCGTCATCAGCAGCGTCACTATCACTGGCAGTAATCTGCTGTGTGGCGTTGGCCGTGCCTGCTGCACCAAGCTGATCGACACGCACTACGAGTGCGGTAATATTATCTGGCCCGCCACGCTCACGCGCCAGGGCGATCAAGTTGGTTGTGGCGTCTGATAGCGTTTGTGTACTCAGGATTTGCGCCAGTTCCTCATTTTCGACCAGGCCATGCAAGCCATCCGAGCAGAGTAAGAGGATGTCGCCGGGGTGGACGGTAAACGCAAACGTTTCTGGTTCGACAGTTTCTCGATAGCCAACCGCCCGGGTAATCACATTACGAATTGCACTGGTACGGGCGTCGGCTTCGGTCAGGGTACCGCTGCGTATTTGCTCACCGATCAGCGAATGATCCTGGCTCAGTTGCTTGATCTTCCCGCCCCGAATTAGATAGGTGCGACTGTCGCCAATGTTGCCAACATAGAGGATGTTATCGCGTAAGAGCACTATCGTCAGCGTGGTACCCATCGATCCGCCGCCCGCATCCCGCCCCGCCTGATGCACCGCAGCATTCAGTTCTTGCATCACCTGGGTCAGGGCTGTTTGTGGCGGGAGACTGGGATCGATCTGATAGAAGCGGGTGAACAGTTCGTCGATCGCGAGGGCACTGGCGATCTCGCCGTGGGCATGGCCGCCCATTCCATCAGCAATGGCATAGAGTAATCCCCGATCATGGAGTTGGGTGGGAAACTGACTGAGCCGATTACCGAGGGTATCCTGATTGACCGAGCGCTGGCAGCCAATATCACTGAGCCCAAAGGCTGTTGCCGTGAGGCCGCCGCGGGCGTGCGCAGTTTCTTCCTGCCCTGCGCCAATCTGGTTACGATTATCAAATGAATCTGCTGTGGTAGTACTATCACTCATAAAATAATCCTGATCTATTAAGGGCCAGTAATGACGACAGTATTGATGATACTATCGAAGATCGATCGATAACGATCAAAATCTGTGGCAATGGCAGTAAATCCAAAGAAGTATTGGGCGCGCCCGCTGAGTACGACAGCACGGTCAGCTTCAGTCAGGCGCGTACCGCTTTGCAGATTGTAGGTATATGGTTCCGAACCATAGCCGGGGTGCCCGCCAAAGGTGAGCGCGCCGATTTGGGTGTTGCTGGGGACGAAGCTACTATCTTCATTAGCAGTTCGCTGTAATTCATCCTGAATCAACCGTTGGGCGGTCAGCCCCGCAGGGGCCTGTTGGCTCCACCGTACGGTAATTTGCGCGCGTTGGTCTGGGGCCAGAAAGGTGGCCTGGCCCGCCTCATCCCGTTCCTGGGTCCAACCAGTAGGTAAGATGAACGTCAACCCCACTGCATCAACTGTAATCGTGGTGTTGCCGTTCGCTGGTGGACGGGTAGCCGCCACCGTTGGCGCGACCTGATTGGTCGGGCGGCGAGTTGGCGCAGTTGTTGGTGGCGGTGCCGCCAATGTGGGAAGCGGCGCTGACGTTGCCGTTGCCGGTGCTGTGGGCGTGGTTGGCGGCAAGAGGGCAACTAGCGTCGCCGTTGGCTGAGTGGTGGGCGGTAGCGCACCGCCAGGGGTTGGTGGTGATGGGGCGGGGTTACTGCCACCGCCGCCTGGGACAGCAGTGCTATTCGTCACCACGGTTGGGGTGGCGTCGTTGTTACGGTTACGGATGACGACTGCCCCGCCAATGCCGCCGCCGATACAGAGTAACAGGAAGAGAACTACACAACCGCCGATCAGGATCGGTGAGGTTGAACGGCGTTTTGCGGGTGATGGTGGGGGCATCCCCACCGAGCCGTATGGCGATGCTGGAGGATTCCAGGGCTGTCCAGGCGCTAATGACGGTTGGTTAGCCCCAAAGGCTGGTGGCCCCGGCGCGTTGCCTAGCGGCGGTAAGGGGGCAGTGCCTGCTGGCGGGAGTGGCCTGAGCGGTGTAGCGGCAGGGAAAGGCGCGATCCCTGCGACTGTGGCATCGTTCGCATCTGCTAGTTGCGGTGCCGTGGCAGGGGGCGCCAGACCCTCGATCCGAAAATCGTGGGTACCAATACGGATCCGATCGCCTTCTTGTAATGAAGTTGGGCCAGCGATCTTCCTGCCGTTGACGAACGTACCGTTTGCTGAGCCAAGATCAGCGATGGTGACGGTATTCCCCGTTATCGTCAGGCGGGCGTGGCGACGCGATATCTGGGAATCATCAAGGGCGATTTCCGCGCCTACCTCACGCCCAATAACGATTTCGGGCTGGTTCAATGGGTAGATTTGCCCACCCACTTGCTGTACTAAGCGAGCAGCATTCGCCGAGATAGGGGTGGTAACGATATTTTCGGGCTTTGGTACCACCGTGGCGAGACGATTGTTCGCCGGTGCCCCTCCTTCAAGGATCAGCGTCGTCTCCCCAAGCTGAATCTGGTCGCCGCGTTGCAAGATTCGGGTGCCACTGACTCGCTGCCCATTGACCAGGGTACCATTAGCGGAGCCAAGATCGGTTAAAGTGAGCCCACCAGGGCCGAGATCAATGCGGGCGTGTTGGCGCGATAAGCGACTATCGTCGAGAACGATAGTGTTGCCATCTTGCCGCCCAATGGTTGCCCCATTGTCGGTGAGGATGAAGCTCTCTCCGGCATTTGGTCCGCTACTGACGCGAAGGCGAAATGGGACACTCATAGTGCTTGTTATCCCCTATGTACTACCCCTAATAGAGAATGAGTGCCGCCTGGTCGAACGTCCAGATCGTTGAACGATGCCACTACACAGTCATAGTATCAAACGTCATTGCCAGGTTCAGTGTTTCGGAGGCCAGGAATCTCTGGCCTTGCGATCTGCTGCAGCATATATGCCAAGGGGTGTATCGTGATGGCGCAAGTGTACTGAGGCGATCTTGCTGGCGCAAGTGTATTCATTCTGCAAAGGGACCTGACGATAGCTCCATACCAATTGCCTGACCGCGTCTAAGCAGGCCACCAACCGCGCTACGTTGGTGGCCTGCTGGTATTTGCAGGAATGTGCATTGATCTCAGCGACGAGCAGGTGGTGGTGAGACTGCCTGGAGGAAGCGATCAATCAGTTGTTGCTGACCAAAGACCACTTCAATCTGGACATCGTATTCAGCCCACTTATCGAAAAGATCTTCGAGGCGGGCGGCATACCATTCGTCCCCGCCGCCTGCGTGCCATTCCCATTCTGGGCGTACTTGCACGATGAGCTTTCGGGCGGGATCGTAGAAGCTATAGGGGTGTTCGACAAACTCGATTTTGTGGCAGACTGGGCAGCGTTTGTTGTTGAAATGACCAGAAATAATCCGCTGTACCAGGGCGGGCGATTCTTCAGCATTGAGAAAGAGGCAGATTGGTACATAGTGAATAATCTGGCAGTCGCGACAGTGGAGATCAAGCTCGGTCCAAAATGTGGCAAACGGATCGAGCGGTTCTTCAGTCGTATCTTCGGTAGTGGCTTGCATGGCGCTTGCCGATGCTTGCGCTGCAACCATGTTGACCAATGTTTCGTCAATGTGCGACATCCCGCGCTCTGGGGCTGGCTCGGCGACGATCGGTTCGGCCAGTGGGGCGGCCTGGGCTGGTTGGGCTGCTTTGGGTTTACGGGGCACGCTTCACTCCTCAATACAGTGTGCTGATCCGATCGAATGAACGCTGGGTAGACCCCACCGCGCACTTATCGATCATAGGCGATTGGCGTAGTAATTGCCAAGGGGCTTGCTGGCGGAGTTGGGCGTTGTCGGTGCTTGCGGTGGGCGCGTTTCTGTTCATACATCTTTTTGTCGGCAGCGTTGATCAGCGCACTCAGGGTCATCGTTTCTGGATCAAAAGCAGCAACGCCTACCGAGAGTTCGGGGAGGGGTAATTGTTGATTGTCGATTGTGAGCGTTGCCGCTTCTTGCAGGTAGACCCTGAGTGCCTCGATTCGTGCTTTTGCTTGGGTATCAGTGGTGTTGGGGAAGATGATTGCAAACTCATCACCACCGTAGCGCGCGACAAATTCCTCAGCCTGGGCGTGGGCTTCAAGGTGTTGAGCCAGCGTATAGAGAACAGAATCACCTGCTAAATGACCAAAGGTATCGTTGATATATTTCAGGTTATCAACATCGATAATGGCGAGGGCCAGGGCACTGTGGTGCTGTTGGGTTGCCGCGATTGCCATTTCCAGACGGTTGTAAAATTGCCGATGATTGGCAATCTTGGTGAGGCTATCGAGGCCTGCGGCCTTACGGGCGTCCAGATGTAATTGTGTCACTTCAATAACCTGGGCCAGTTGTCCCGCAATGATGGTCAGGAGTTTGGTGTCCTCATCGGTGAATGCGGCCACGCGCGTACTCTCAACATTCAGTACGCCAATCGTCTTCCCACTGCTAATCAGAGGCACAGCGAGTTCTGCTCGGCCATCCCAACCGTTCGCAATCACTGCGCGATCATCAGTGCGAATATCATCAATACAGACAGCCGTCTGGTGCTGAGCAACCCAGCCTACCAGACCTTGGCCGAGTGGAAGCTGTATTTGGCCTAAGCTACTTTGCGTACTGGGGCGATTGTAGAGCGTTTGTGTTTCTTCATCGATAATGAAGAAGTCAACAGTATTGGTCGCAAGTTCATTTTGTAAGAGTTCGATCACCCGTTGTAAGAACACATCTAACTCTTTGGCGGTACTCAGCAGTTGGGCAATTTGATAGACAATGCGCATTGCGCGGTTGTTGGTAGCAGTAGCTTGTTCCGCCAGGGCCATCCGCGACTGTAGCGCAGTGGTTTTTTGGTTTGCTGTCGAGCAGTTGCCCTGAGAAAAGTCGACCCGAATAAATGCCTCGACCACCCGAGGAGAAAATTGCTGCCCACGCTGGCGCAGGATTTCCAGGTAGGCTTGTTCATATCCTGGTGCCTGACGATATGGGCGGTTGGTCGTCATTGTGTCGAATGTGTCGGCCACGCAGATAATTGCTGCCCCCAGGGGAATCGCTTCACCACGAAGCTGATCAGGATATCCTTTGCCGTCCCAGCGTTCGTGATGATGCCGTACAAGCGGAACAAGGGCCTGGAGCGCAGGATTATCAGCGAGGATCCGGGCCCCAATTTCGGTGTGCTGTTCGATCAATGCCCGTTCATCTGGGGCGAGCTTTCCAGGTTTTTGGAGTACCGCATCAGGAATACCAATTTTGCCAATATCGTGCAATAACCCCGCTAATTCAATGGTTTCGACTTCGATTTGTGGCAAATTCAGCGCGATCGCCAGGGCGCGGGCATACCCCGCGACCCGCTCGGAATGACCGTGGGTATAGGAATCTTTGGCATCAACCGTTGCTGCGAGTGTGCGAATCCCAGAGAGGTAGAGATCGCGCATTCGCCCATACAGTTGGGCGTTTTCCGTCGAGATCGCCAGTTGGCTGGCGACAGTACTGAGCAAGACAAGGTCTTCGCTTGAATATGGCAGTTCTGATCGCTTTGCGCCCAGGACAAGCATAGCGACTGGTTGGCCTTTATTGGTCAGTGGTACAAGTAGAACATCTTGATCAGCTTGTACTTCCAGATGTTGCACAATTTCCCAGCCAGCGTTGCGCATCTTCATACTGGTGGGGTGTTCAGGGGGCAGTGTTTGCTCGGTGCTTGGTACGGGCGTCCCTGCATGCGCCCAAAGGTGGAAGGTGCTGGTTGCGCGGTCGTAGATATACAGCCGCACATAGTATGAACTCATGGTCTGTTCGATCAGGCCAACGGTTGATTCGGCAAGTTCATCAGGATCAAGGATCGTATTCATCTGCTGACTAAACTCAAGTAATTGGCGGCGATAGTCATACCCCTTACGGTCAAAGAGATGATCAACATGGTGTTGGATTTTTGTACGGAGATGGTCGCCGAGCAGCACGACGATAGTCATCATGATTGCCGTGATGAGCAAACTACTGGCCGTTTGGTTACGAATAGTAATGGAGGCAATCGCCAGCCCTAAGGTGTAGACTCCCGTAATGCCAACCCCAAGAATCGAATAGCCAACCCCACGCCGCAGATAGAGGTGCATATTCATCAGTTGATAACGCAAGATGGCGTAGCCGAACGCGAGGGGAATTAAGGCCATAGGCAAGATCGTGTAGTCGGCGGAGAGGAAGGTATTGCCAAAGGTGATCTGAGGGAAGAAGTTGATCAAGAGAAATGGCGTGATTGCGGCGATACTTGCCAGCGTTACTGTACGGAGTTGGGTCTTTTCACGCCCTGGGCGTGCTTGTCGCCAACTGAGGATCAGGGCCAGAATCCCCCCGATAAAGCAAGCGAGGAAGTAGGGGTAGCCCAGTACTCGGCCAACCATAATAACTGCGGCATGACTTGTCGCGATAGAGAACATATATGTAATGAAGGTGGGAATGATCGGCAGCAGGATTAACTCTGGTGGAAAGCGCTTCTTTCCGACGTGCAACAGACGGCGACGCGGGAATACAAGAAAGAGATAGGCGAAGCTACCAATAAAGATGGGAACACAGACCCCATTCGCAATAATCGCCCAGTTTGTTGCCCGTAAGCTCAGGGGGATGGCGACTGCTTCAAGTGCCCCACTCATGGTGAGGAGGGCTAGCGCACGCGGTGCTGCCCCTTGACCAAACAATAGCGTAATAAACCCCACAGTGAAGAAGATGGTGCTCATCACCAGATAGGGGGTTAGATTCAATGGTCCTGACTGTAATCCAGCCAGATCGAAGGTGCGTGTTTTTGAACCATCGGCATTCGTAATAACCAGTTGGGTCGCTTGCTGAATCAGTACAGGATCTGGTGCCTGATCCCGTTGTACCGCATTACCGTCAATGCGTACTATCTGATTCCCAGGCTCAATGCCCAGATAGTTGGCTCTGCTCCCAAAGGACACGTTACTGACGAGCCAGGGGCCACCTAGCTCGGTTTGCGTGACCGTTATCCCCAGAGTAGGCGCACGCTTTGCATCATGCTGGGCAACAATGAGACAGGCAATGAAGATTGGGATCAGGATGAATAATGCCAGCCGAAATGGTCTGGCGGGGTGGAGTGTTGATCGATGAGGTGGTTGGCTCGTCGTGATCACTCAACTGCCCCAGGTAAGGTTTGTAAATGCCTTGCCGCCTGTCCGTGTGCTGTCAGCATGGTCGCAAGCTCGGCACACTGTTGCCGTTCCATTTCTAGCACTACCCAGGTAAAATGAAGTGCGCCACTTGTTGCTACGGCGGGCGGGGATACAGCCCCGTCATTCGTCGTGCGCTCGTAGAGGAGTGGCAGTGTTCCTTTTTGTTGGGCCAGATCACTCTTGTTGGCATTTGTTGCGTCATGTAAATCATTCGCCAGTTGCGCGGCGGTGCCGTAATGTCTGCCCCAGTCACCATAGAGTTTGAGCAGATATGGGTCATCGGTGGCAAGCAGGGCACTGATCGTACAAGCACACGCGACTAATGCGCCCGCTTTCATCTGGGCAATCGTCAGGGCTTCGTCATACGAAAGAGCTTCGGCATTGGCACTTTGTAAATCGCGATCTTGTCCAACAGTTGCTTCGATGCCAAACGTAGTAAGCGTTTTGGTCAGTTGTAGAACTCGTTCTGCTGGTAAACCATCTTCGTGTAAACTCTGAAGCAAGCTTTGGGCCAGAAAGAGAAGCATCGTGGAAATATTGAGGGCACGTGCGGGGCCAACTGTTTCCGCAAGCGGTGACCGATCACCATCTTCAAGCTCATCGAGAATATCGAGACTGGCCATAAAGAGTTCGACTGCCGCCGCAACTTTACTGCCGAGCCGCTGATCGGCACCACTTGCGGCACAAACGGCCAAGACGGTGGCTGGCCAAAGTGGTTGTTCTGCACCGCCGAGAAGTTTTCCTGGCTGCTGTAGGGGAATACGGAGAAACGGCTGAGAAGAGGCGGGGAGCGGCGTGCGCTCCACTGCCTCTTCGAGTAGCTGCCTGACAATAGCGAACCGTTCTGTATCGGGCACGCCGCCTAACTCCTCAAGGTTCGCTGGTGCTTCCTGCTAGGTAGCTACACGCCGTATCTGTTGATCGCGCCCGACCTAGAGCCACCAGTAAAAGTTCGGGACAACCGCGTTCTGCCCATCAGCCATGCGTAGGCACAGCTTCGTCAATGCTTGCTGTTCAGCAGCAGCAAGCTGATATTCAGCAAGCGCCGTTGTTGGATTTGCCAGCGCTCGTGCGCGGAACTCAGCATCGCTGAAAATACGCCGAACAACAATCTCAATCGCAGTCAGGTTCATTGCATACTCCTTCTTCTGTGATCGACCATGATGCTGGTCACTCATGCACAGCTTTGTGCTAACCCTACTAGGAACTGTACAAGGCGTCAGACCATGATGCAAAGACCCAAAACTCCTATTTCGGTTCAGGACTATCGAATCTATCTGCTCCCCCCTCCTTTCTTGTCGATCTGCGATGTGATCGACAAGGCGAATATTCCTGTTCTGCATCAGTTGATGCAGCGGCGTTCCGTGTCATGCTACGGCGCACAATTCTCACGGAACAAGCAGAGGTAGGCAATCGCAATGCAGAAGTGCTGAGCAGGTTGTGCCGAGATATTGAATACCTTTGGGCCGACCCCTGTACCCCTCTAGTTACCCAGGGGCGTCATACAAAAGGGCGTGATCATTCTAGACAATCGTATCCATTATTAAGACTATTGTCTGTAGTACTTTTGGTGTTTCTTGGCTAGAATAGGAGACGTTTTCTTTGCAAAACTATCTGGGGAGAGTGCAAAGTGGCGGCGGTCAGGCAAGCGATCAGCAAAGCTGAAGGCAGGTGCTACCTTCAGCTTTGCTCACAATACTGGTTGGGGTCGCTGCTTGGTGGAGATGGGGGGAGTCGAACCCCCGTCCAGAAAGTTCAACGGGGAATATCCTACAGACATAGTCGAGATTTTAGTTTTTGCTCACCGAGCGACTCTCGACAGCCTCTCTAGTGCGCTAGTGGGCTGGTCTTAGGCATTGCTCAGCCCGCAGTCGGCAATGCAGCACCCCAACTTTGTGACGCCCGACTACAATCCCGTTGGGGTGGGGACTGCGCGGACGTGGCTACCTAGGCAGCCAGAGCGTATTCGGTGTTGCCAGTTATGGCATTGCCCGTTTTTACGAGGAACCCGGGCGCCTCGGCCTGCAATTCCCTCGCCTACGTCCCTGTCGAAACCAGACATCCCCAGGGTGACGAGGTCACCGCTTAATGATAGATGATCTCTGCGGTCACTGCAAGCACCAATGTTCTACTCGCGATTGCGGAGGCTGCGCTCAATATCACGTTTGGCGTCACGCTCGGCCAGCGCATCGCGCTTATCATAGAGCTTCTTCCCGCGTGCCAGCCCAATTTCTACTTTTGCACGGCCACGTTTGAGATAGAGGCGCAGGGGGACTAAGGTCAGTCCCTTTTGCCCGAGTTCCGCTTTGAGGCGGGCGATTTCGCGGCGGTGTACCAACAGTTTCCTGGGGCGAATCGGGTCGTGTTGATAGTAGCTACCGGCCTGATCGTAGGGTGCAATGTGCATATTGATCAGCCAGAGTTCTCCAGCTTCGATGCGCGCATAACTATCGCGGATATTGGCGTGACCACCACGCACCGATTTAATCTCGGTACCAGTCAGCGCGATCCCTGCTTCCATTGATTCCAGGATCGTATACTCAAACCGCGCCTGACGATTGGTCGTAATGACGCGATCCCCATTCTCTGACGAGTGGATGGTGTTCTTTGCTTGTGCATTCGCGGTTGTTCGTGTCGTCATAAGAGAGCAATGATAGTGGTTAGCGGCTGGTAGGGCAACTATCAGGAGCGTGCCACGCCACGATTGGCAGCATACGTGTCCATTGTGGGCTTATCCTGACCACAGTACACTTCAGCAAGTGCGTTGATGATGTGGGGTTACAGAGGTTGGAGGCTGGTTGAATATTCGGCATTTACAGTGGGTGCTGGGGTTTCTGCTTGGCCTGGTGCTTGCCGCTGGTGTGCTGTTGACACCAACGCTTGTTTCTGCCCACGCCTTTTTGCAACGGACCCAACCTGCGGCTGGTACTGTGGTGGCGGCAACGGTTGGCGAGGTGCGCCTGACATTTAATGAGCGGGTGGAGGTTCGCGCCGATAAGATCGCCGTAACTGACACTGGCGGGCGGCGCGTGGATCGGCGCGATGCCCACGCTGCCCCCAATGATCCGCTCTCGGTGGCGGTTTCTCTGCCTGAACTCTCAACTGGAGTCTATACCGTGCGTTATGCGCTGGTATCAGCAGATACCCATCCAGTCACTGGAGAGTTTCGGTTTGGGGTGGGGGTAGCTCCGGCAGATTTGCTCTTAGGCACAGCCGAAACTGAACCAACGGGTTTGACCCCACCCCTGCTACTCCAGGCGCTGGCCCGGGGATTAATTCTCCTGGGGCTGAGTCTCTGGCTGGGGCCGCTGGCCTTCCGGCTCAGCCTGCTGCTGTTCACGCCAGCGCGGCAGCGGTCGCGTTATGATGACTTCCTCACCCTTTTTGAACCAACGATTGTGCGCTGGATCTGGCTGGCATTTGGCCTTGTTGTCCTTGGTCAGCTCTGCCTGTTGATCAGTGCCGCCTATGCCAGCGCCTTTGGTGGTGGCAGCGAGTTTCTCCAGCCAGGGAATCTGCTTGGGGCCTTGACCGGGCGCTTTGGCACGCTCTGGCTGAGTCGATTAGCCCTTCTGATTGCGCCAGCCCTGACCTTGCCCATTCTCAGTGCTGAGTTGGAGCTACGCGCTGCCGACGAGGAGCCGATTGCCTCACTCAGCGGGCAGCGCGCCTGGTTATTGCTATTGATCGCGGGGTTGGCCTATGCCCTCGTAACGAGTATCAGCGGCCATGCGGCCACGACCGACCCAATCCTGCTGTCAATTCTGGTCGATTGGGTTCATCTTGTGGCCTCGTCAGCTTGGCTTGGTGGGGTGCTGATACTCGCCCTGGTTCTGCCGCGGATGATTCGGGCATTACCAGTGACAGCACAGTTCAAGACGCTGCTGCGGATCATTTTGCGTTTTTCGGCGCTGGCCCTTGTTGCCATTCAACTGCTTATCGTGACTGGCTTTTACCAAACCTGGGTCCACGTTGATGGCCCACTGGCGTTGGGGCAAAGCCTCTATGGTGGAACGCTGCTGGTGAAACTCCTCCTCCTGGTGCCGTTGCTGGGGTTCGCCGCAATGAATCGCTTCTGGATTCTGCCACGACTAGTGCGGGAGACGAATGCGCCGACGGCGCAGACAATACAGCGTTTATGGCAGACCCTCTGGGGTGAAATGACGATAGGGATGGTGGTATTGCTGGTCGTTGGCTTGTTGACGGCATTACCACCCGCTCGTACTGTCGTCAGCGCTGATGCGCCAGCCAGTGCGCCTGCCAACACCACTATTGCTGATAGTGTGACGCTGGCAATGAACGCGGGGCCAACCCTGGTAACGCTGACAATTGGACCAACGACCACTGGCCCAGCCGTGCTGAATGTGACGTTGCAAGATTCTGCTGGGGGTAGCCTCACTGATGCTGCTGTGACGTTGCGGCTCACCGCTACAAATGGGGCGGTTCCGCAAGAGGTGCCATTGGTAGCGCGGGATGGTCGCTATACGGGGTTGGGGGAACTTGGTAAACCGGGGCATTGGCAACTCGAAGCGTTGGTTACACCGCGTGGTGGAGGAACTGACCGCGCGGTGTTTAACCTGGATCTTCCAACGGGTGGTGCGCGTTCGTTACTGGCACAATCAGATCTGGCGATGAATCAACTCACTGGTTTGCGCGAACATCAGACGATCACTGGTAGCGGTGCGCCCATTACGACGGATTACCAGTGGGTCGCGCCAAACCGCATGCACCTGCGCTCAGAGGCTGGTAGCGAAACAATCGTGGTCGGGAAGCAGCGGTATGATCGCCCAGCGGGTGGGAATTGGGTGCAAAGTGTGTGGCCGGAACCTGCGGGCTATCGCTGGCCGATCTTCGATAATGCCAGTATCTCCAATGAAGTGACGTTATTGGGGCGCGAAACGATTGCTGGTACGCCGTGTTGGGTGGTTAGTTTCCTTGATGTGCCAAGTGGCAGCCGGATGACGTTCTGGATCGGGGTCGATGATAATCTGGTGCGGCGGCAGCGAATGTTCAGCGTGGGGCATTATATGGAGAGTACTTATAGCGACTTCAATGCAATCCCACCGATTGAACCACCGATACCATAGCAGCAGAGGGCCAAAGCTCCGCCAGATGATATCGGCAAGGTTGGCAGAACAAATAGGTGGGGGCACTACTAGTGCCCCCACCTATTGTCGTGTAGGCAAACACCGTTAGGCGATGAAGGCGTGGTCGATTACCATCGCCAGAAAGAGCAGTGCCAGGTAGAGTAAAGAGTACAGGTAGAGGCGGCGGGCGGCGCGCTGGGTCTGCTCACGCAGGAGGAGAATGGCATCATAGAGGAACCAGCCCCCCAAACCAAGCGCGAGAACCAGATAGAGCCAGCCACTGGTACCAACGGCTACCAGGAGTAGGGTGGTGGCGATCATGATGATGGTGTAAATCAGGATCTGCTTGCGTGTTTCCTCCACCCCGCGCACAACTGGCAACATTGGCACGTTCGCTCGTTCATAGTCGCCACGAATCAGCAGTGCCAGCGCCCAGAAATGGGGTGGGGTCCAGAAGAAGATAATGGCAAAGAGAATCCATGCCCCGAGAGAGAGCGAACCAGTAGCGGCCGCCCAACCAACCAGGGGCGGAAATGCGCCAGCCGCCCCGCCAATCACGATATTGTGCGGCGTGGTGCGCTTGAGCCAAAGGGTGTAGATCACGACATAGAACAGGAACCCACCGAGCGCCAGAATGGCACTGAGCAGATTGACTGCCAGGGTCAGGAGCGTGAACGAGGCGACTTCTAGCGCGATCCCGAAGGTGAGCGCCTGCCACGGTTGCACGCGACCATTGACGACCGGACGACCTTTGGTGCGCCCCATTTTCTTGTCAATGTCACGATCAATGAAGTGGTTGATTGCGCCAGCCCCACCAGAGGCGAGTGCGCCGCCCAGTAACGTCCACAAGACGATCCACACAGATGGAAAGCCGTCGCCTGCGATCATCATTGCGCCGAGCGTGGTAATCAGCAGCAAGGAGATAATCTTGGGCTTGGTCAGCGCAATATAGTCCGCAACACTTTGTCGCCAGCCAACAGCGATCAGATCAGGTGTTTCGTGGGTGGTATGCGTGGCAATATCTAATGTGGTTGCGACTGCGCCGTTCTTCGTCCCCTTACGGTTTGCGGCATCGAGCATCGCTGGTGACTCCTCGTACCCATATCGATCTGCCACCAGCGTGAGCGTTGCAGATCACTATTGTCGTTACTCCCTAACCCCGAATTCCCGGGACATTGACGACATTCTACCAGAGCCCTACTAGTGGGACAAACAGGGAGGATCGGCCATTAACTGATCTGTTCCCCAACTGCTGGATCGTTGGGATCGAGAATTGGGAGATTGAGATCGATTAACTCGCTATGCTTTAACCCCGTACCTGTGCTGAAGACGACCACCTGATCCGCAGGGTTCAGGAACCCATTGGCGGCAAGTTTCTGTGCGGCGATAAACGTGGCTCCAGATTCAGGTGAACCATAGAGGCCATCGCTCGTCGCAACTTTGCGGGTTGCCGCCAGGATTTCCTCGTCCGTAACGGTGAGCGCGGTGCCGCCACTCTCGCGGATAGCGTCAAGGATCAGGTAGTCGCCAATGGCGATTGGTACGCGAATCCCTGGGGCCAGGGTGTGGGCGTTGGGAAAGAGTGGGGCATGCCGATCGCCGCGCTCAAATGCGTCAACGATTGGCGCACAGCCTGTTGATTGCACGGAGATCATCTTGGGTCGTTTGGCGCCAATTAACCCCATTTCCTCCATCTCGGCAAAGGCTTTCCACATCCCCACAATCCCCGTGCCGCCGCCAGTGGGGTAGATGATTGCATCAGGCAATTCCCAGTGCAGTTGCTCGGCTAGCTCGTAGCCCATCGTTTTCTTTCCCTCGGCCCGATACGGCTCTTTGAGGGTTGAGACATCGAACCAACCCCGCGCAGCACTGTTCTCGCGCACGATTTTTCCAGCGTCGTTGATCAAGCCATCGACAAGGTAGACGTGTGCGCCGTACGCTGTACATTCTGCCTGCATAATCAGGGGGGTGTCCTTGGGCATAAAGACGTAGGCCGGGAGGCCAGCGCGGGCGGCATAGGCAGCCATCGCTGACGCGGCATTTCCCGCTGACGGTGCGGCGACCGCTTTGGCTCCCAACTCTTTGGCTCGTGAAATTGCCAGGGCCATCCCGCGTGACTTGAATGAACCAGTCGGGTTGCCGCCTTCGTCCTTGGCGAGCAGCTTTGGTAAGCCGATCGTTTTGCCAAATTGGGGCAGCGGTAAGAGGGGAGTGCCGCCTTCGCCAAGTGAAACGACATTGACTGCATCGAGTACTGGCAAGACCTCGTGATAGCGCCAGAGATCGAATGGGCGTTCGATCAGGGCGGCTTTCGTCAGCGTTTGTTTCGCTGCGCCCAGATCGTACCGCGCATAGAGGACTTTGCCGCAGGCAGTGCAGACTGTCTGTAATTCATTCGCAGCATAAGTCGCCCCACAGAAGGTGCATTCAAGGTGCGTCAGCGTGCTATACATGATGATCTCCTGATAAGTAGCGTTCGCTTGTCCGATAGTGCAGGAAAGAATGATCGGCAGCTAGTGTGCTTCTGTCTGTTCTTCGGCAATGGCCGTATCCTCGCGGAGGACAGGGGTATGGGCATTGCGGTTCTTAAAGCCACGCCAGAGGAACCAGATCCCAAAGGCGACAATGACAGCGGCAATCGGATAATCGAACGGGCGTAGTTTTTCGCGCAGTTCCTCCCAACGCGCCCCAAAGTGGTAGCCACCATAGGCCAATGCCCAGCACCACGGGAGTGAGCCAAGGAAGGAGTAGAGCAAAAATTTGCCAAAGTTCATCCGGGCCACGCCAGCGGGGAAGGAAATAAAGGTCCGCACGATCGGCAACAGGCGCGAGACAAATGCCATAATCTCGCCACGTTGGGCAAACCAGCGGTCTGCCAGATCAACATGGTGCGGTGAGATCAGCACATACCGCCCATATTTGAGGATGAATGGGCGGCCCCCGATTGCTCCGACCCAATAGGCAATCGCTGACCCGATTGTGCAGCCAAGTGCCCCCATCAGGCCCGCCCACAGGGTCCAGATCGATGAGCTTCCTTTGGCCTCGACCAGGAACCACCCAGCGAGTGGCATGACCACTTCACTTGGTAGCGGAATACAGGCGCTCTCAATCGCCATGGCGACGACGACGCCAGCCCAGCCCATCGCGTTATAAAGATCCTGAACAAACTTGATAACTGCTGTCTCGAAACCGTGCAATTGCTACTCCTTATAAGTGGAATCCGCCTTGCTGCTCATTCGATGCGACCAACGAGTATGCCCCAGGGTGGCTGGGAGAGAATCGCCCGCCTAGTTTACCATGCGATCCGCTAACAACAGCACCGTAATCTGTCCAGATTATCAGGTACAGGCGGGCTTGCAACGACGACAGGAAAGTCTTCCTGTCGTCGTTGCTGGTCTCGTACGTGTTTTGTGAATGATTAGGCGTCGGTCCGTTCAACGATCATCGCGATTCCCTGACCGCCACCAATGCAGAGGGCGGCGAGACCACGTTTGGCTTTACGGGCTTCAAGTAAATAGAGCAGGGTCGTCAGGATCCGTGCCCCACTGGCCCCAATCGGATGCCCCAAAGCGATCGCGCCACCGTGGACATTTGTTTTCTCAGGGTCTGCCCCAAGCTGGCTACAGACGGCCAACGATTGCGCGGCGAATGCTTCATTTAGTTCGATCAGATCGATATCATTGAGGGTTAATCCAGCGCGTTGCAGGGCGCGTTGACTAGCCGGGAGCGGCCCCATTCCCATGATGCTGGGATCGACGCCAGCCGAAGCATACGAAAGAATTCGGGCCAGCGGGGTCAGGCCCAGTTCGTTCGCCTTCGCCGCACTCATCACCACGACTGCGGCGGCACCATCATTGATTCCCGAGGCATTGCCTGCCGTGACAGTACCACCATCACGCTTGAATGCTGGTCGTAGGCCCGCCAGCACTTCGGCAGTGGTATCGGGCTTGACATATTCATCGCGGGTAAAGGTCGTGGTTTTGCCGCGTGATTTCACCTCGACGGGGACGATCTCTTTGTCAAATGCGCCTGTGGCAATCGCCTGTGCCGCGCGTTGCTGGCTGCGTGTGGCAAATTCATCCTGGTTGGCGCGGCTGATGCAGAATTGCTCGGCAATATTCTCTGCGGTGATCCCCATTGGGTAGCCATGAAAGGCATCGACCAGACCATCGCGCATCATCGTATCGACCAGCGTGCCATCGCCCAGGCGATAACCGTAGCGGGCTTTTTCTAGAACGTAGGGGGCGCGGCTCATATTCTCCATGCCCCCAGCTACGACGACTTCGGCATCGCCCAGCAGCACTGCGCCAGCCGCCAGGGCAACCGCCTTTAGCCCAGAACCACACAGTTTATTGATCGTCGTGGCTGGTACTTCCACCGGCAGCCCAGCGTTAATCGCCGCCTGCCGCGCTGGGCCTTGCCCCACCCCTGCCGAAAGAATCATCCCCATGATGACTTCATCAACCTGTTCCGGGGCAACCTTGGCGCGTTGCAGCGCCTCTTTGATCACGAGGCTACCAAGCTCTGTGGCAGGGACTTCGGTCAGGGCGCCCCCAAACGAGCCAATGGGGGTGCGTACCGCACTCACGATGACTGCTTCGCGTTGCTCTGTATTACTCATCGTTTCCTCTCACGCTCCGCGTGCATCTCCTATTCTTCACCTTTGGCCGAAGCTGAAGCTTCGCGGATCTGCTCAACCACACCAGCATCCGCCAGGGTCGTGGTGTCGCCGAGACTGCGCCCACTGGCGACATCGCGCAATAACCGCCGCATGATCTTGCCAGAACGGGTTTTCGGGAGATCAGGAGTGAACATCACGGTCTTCGGGCGAGCAAATGCGCCGATCTGTTTGGCGACGTGTTGGCGCAACTCCTGGCCGAGGTCTGGCGATGCCTCAACCCCACCCCGCAAGATGACAAAGCAGAAGATCGCTTCGCCAGTGACGGGATCAGGTTGCCCCACAACTGCGGCTTCTGCCACTCTTGGGTCGCTGACTAACGAGCTTTCGATCTCGGTCGTACTGATCCGATGACCAGAGACATTCATCACGTCGTCAACGCGCCCGAGGAGCCAGTAGTAGCCTTCGTCGTCCCGTTTGCAGCCATCACCAACGAAGTATTTGCCGGGATAGCGGCTCCAGTAGGTCTCCTGATAGCGGTCGGGATCACCATAAATACCGCGCAACATCGACGGCCAGGGGCGGGTAAGCACCAGATAACCACCACGACCGAGCGGCACAGAGTTGCCTTCCTCGTCAACAACATCAGCGCCGATTCCTGGTAACGGGAAGGTCGCCGAGCCTGGTTTGGTTGTCGTCACCCCTGGCAGTGGGGTGATCATGATCGCCCCGGTTTCGGTTTGCCACCAGGTGTCAACCACGGGGCAGCGTTCGCCGCCGATATTCTTGTAATACCAGATCCAGGCTTCGGGATTAATGGGTTCACCAACTGAGCCAAGGACGCGCAGCGAGGTGAGGTCGTGCTTGGCAGCGTGTTCCGCCCCCCACTTCATATGGGCGCGAATCGCCGTTGGCGCGCAGTAGAGGATCGTGACCTTATAGCGCTCGATAATTTCCCACCAGCGGTCGAAGTCGGGATAATCAGGGGTGCCTTCGTAGATCACGCCCGTGGTGCAGTTCGCCAGTGGGCCATAGACGATGTAGGAGTGTCCTGTCACCCAGCCAATGTCAGCAGCACACCAGTAAATATCGTTATCGTGCAGGTCGAAGACATATTTGTGGGTGTAGGCCGTACCAAGCATGTAGCCGCCAGTGGTATGCAGGATCCCCTTTGGCTTACCAGTGGACCCCGATGTGTAGAGCAGATAGAGCATATCCTCGCTGTCCATCTGCTCTGGCGCACACTCACTGCTCTGTTGCGGGACAACATCATGCCACCATAGATCGCGCCCTTCCTGCATTGGTACGTCCTCGCCAGTGCGCTTGACCACCAGCACATTTCTGACATTAGGTGTTTCGGTCAACGCCTGGTCTGCCTGTACTTTCAAGCCAAACGGTTTGCCGCGGCGGAAACCACCATCAGCGGTAATGACAAACTGGGCGTCGGCGTCGATGATCCGATCTCTCAATGCTTCGGCAGAGAAGCCACCAAAGACCACAGTGTGCGGCGCGCCGATCCGCGCACAGGCGAGGATGGCGATTGGCAGTTCAAGGATCATGGGCATATAGATTGCCACGCGGTCGCCCCGTTTTACCCCAAGCGATTTCAGCGTATTCGCACAGCGACAGACCTCTGCAAGCAGTTCACTATAGGTGACACTGCGCCGATCACCTGGCTCCCCTTCAAAGTGGTACGCCACCTTGTCGCCCCGCCCTGCCGCGACGTGGCGATCAAGACAGTTGTAGGAGGCATTGAGTTTGCCGCCGATAAACCACTTGGCATAGGGCGGTTCCCATTCCAGCACGGTGTCCCACGGTTTGAACCAGTCGAGCATTTTGGCTTGTTCGGCCCAGAACGCTTCGGGATCGGCTTCTGCTTGTTCGTAGATCGCAGGGTCCTTGATCAAGGCATTGGCTTGAAACTCTGCTGGCGGTGGGAATTTCCGATCCTCGCCGTATAGGGCCTCGATCGCATCAGTTTGCTGCGCCATGATCTTCCTCCTCTATTGCTTTGGGTCGCAGTGTGACCAGTGTTAATGCATTCTAACACGCTTCCGGCCTGCACCTTTTTCGCCTATTGGTTGACAGTTGGCTACTACACAATCAAGGCAAGTGCTGAGGTCGGCACAGCCACAGCGCAGGCCCTGGTGCAGCAATTGTTGCATCGTCTGGGCCTGCGTAAGGAGTAACTCAACTTCGGCCAGTTTGCGGCTGGCAAGCGTCTGCCAGCGTGTGGCGAGTTGGCTTTCTTCAGCTGCATTCCCCAGTAATTGATGGAGTTCCTTCAGGCTGAAGCCAAGCTGCTGCGCTACCTGAATGAATGCCAGACGGTCGAGTACATCGGGCTGATAGCGCCGTTGCCCGTTTTGACGAGGAACCTTTGGGAGAAGTGACAGGCTCTCATAGTAGCGAATCGCTGAAGGGCGTATACCAGCTCGCTGGGCAACCTGACCAATCGTCAACAATGTCATCGTAATTGTATCCTCTTGACTTCAAGTTCACTTGAACTATTACACTGATTGGTAGTAGCTGAATACCCATCATCAATAGTAGCAGGAAGGACGAAACGATGATTCATGTGTCGCAAATACCAACAGTAACTACCGCAACCTTTCCGCAAGTTGTCTTGCAGGCCACCACACCGGTGCTGGTCGATTTCTGGGCAGAGTGGTGTCATCCCTGCCATGCGTTGGTGCCAATCCTGGAGGCGATAGCTGTAGAACAAGCTGACCGATTGACAATTGTCTCACTTGATGTCGAACAAAATGAGCAGATCGCACTGCGCTATGGGGTGCTGAGTTTTCCAACGCTGTTGTTGTTCAAGAGCGGACAACCGGTAGTGCAACTGGTTGGTACGCGGCCAAAGGCAACGTTGCTGCGTGAGCTATTGCCATATCTTCTTTGAGTGTCGCGATGCTGGCGCTAGAAACCTAGTCGTCGGCCAGCGTAGCGCTGGTGCCGCTGCGGTGGTAGGGCTTATCGAGATAGTACGCCATACTCTGCAAGGTTGTAATTGGATCAATATCGCGCACGCAGATTGAGTCTGGCACCTGCAAGACAATTGGCGCATAGTTGAGCAGCGCGATCACTTGGCCCTGAATTAGCATCTCAGCAGTATGTTGGGCCGCAGCGGCGGGCACGGCGATGATGCCGATCTTGATCTGCTGGGCGGCGACAACCTCTGCGATCTGTGCTTCTGGGAGGACAGTCATCTGGGCAATGCCCGTTGGCTGACCGACCTTCTCTGGGTTATTGTCGAAGATCGCCGCAATCTGAAAGTTGCTCTCCTGAAAGCCGCGATAGTGGGCGATCGCCTGGCCCAGATGCCCAAAGCCAACCAGGGCGACTTGCCAGGTTTGAGTGAGATTAAGAATCTGCCAGATCGCCCTGAGCAACAGGGCGATATCGTAGCCTTTCCCTTGTTTGCCAAAACGACCGAAATACGAGAGATCGCGGCGAATCTGCGCCGCAGTCACGCCGATCCGTTCGGCGAGGTCGTTCGAAGCGATACTGCCGATCCCTGCGGTCAGCAAGTCTTCGAGGATGCGGGCATAAATCGGTAGGCGGCGAATGACAACCTCTGGGATCTCTGCTGCCTGCTCTGGTAGTTGTACTTGCGCGGTCTGCTGGTTCTTGGTCTGGTCGTCTCTCACGCTGCCACCCCCGCCCTGTTGACGGTTCAATCGTATCCTGCTGCTGGTTTGCTGCTGATGCGCTGTCCTGCATTGGCACAAAAGCACGCGCTACAAAGTTCGTGAAGATTATAACGAATGCGCTTCGTGGATGTTTCAGTACGATACGAGATGATTGCAGGGTCGTTTGAGCGGTGTTTAGCGTACCCGATGCTATACTTTCTGCTGGTCTAGAGAACGTGACAGGCAGCGGAGGATACGGCAAAGGATGAGCGAGCAATTGCGGACAACGTTAGAAGAACTCGGGATGCGCATCGATCAAATCGGGAGGCGTCTTTGACTTACCGGGGAAAGAAGCGGCGATCACCGAACTCGAAACGCTGAGTACTGATCCAGACTTTTGGAATAACCCACAAGCGGCGCAGGCCACAATGCGGAAACTAACTGGTCTGCGCGAACAAGTTGATGAGTGGCGTTCGTTTGGGCAGGGCATTGCCGACGCCGAAGAGTTGCTGAGTCTCGCTGTTGAAGAAGACGATGCCAGCGTGGTTGAGGAAGTGGGCGATGAGGTGGCAAGCCTGACCAAACGAATCGCCGCGCTGGAAACCCGCCTGATGCTTGCTGGCCCCTATGATGATCACGATGTCATTCTGACCTTCAGTGCTGGGGCGGGCGGTATTGATGCCCAGGATTGGGCCGAAATGCTCTTGCGAATGTATTTGCGCTGGGCTGAACGCCGCAACTTTAAGACCGAGATCCTTGACTATACTGAGGGCGAAGAGGCAGGCATTAAGAGTGCGAGTATTGAGATTCGCGGCCCGGCGGCCTATGGGTTGATGAAAGGTGAAAAAGGCGTGCATCGCCTGGTCAGGCTCTCGCCATTTGATCAGGCCCATCGGCGCCACACTGCCTTCGCTCAGGTCGAAGTGATGCCCGAAGTAGAGGAAGCGGGTGAACTGGAGATCAACGACGACGAATTGCGCGTCGACACCTACCGTGCTTCGGGGGCGGGTGGGCAACACGTGAATAAAACATCGTCGGCGATTCGGATTACCCACATCCCAACGAATATCGTCGTTACGTGCCAGAACGAGCGGTCGCAACTGCAAAATCGCGAATCAGCAATGAAAATCTTGCGGGCCAAGTTGCTTGAACTGCGCGAGCGGGAGCGCGACGAGGAGCGGGCAAAACTGAAAGGCGAGCGGTTAGCCGCTGAGTTTGGCAGCCAGATTCGCTCCTATGTCCTGCATCCCTATACGCTGGTGAAAGACGCCCGGACTGAGGAACAAACTGGGAATATTCAGGCGGTACTTGATGGGGAGCTTGACCCATTTATCGAAGCCTATCTCCGATCGCAGATCGGGGCTGACGAGACTATTGGGGCCAATTAGCGCGCAGAGGTAGCGATGAGGCGGGGCGATCGAAGGCAGCAGCGTAGGTAGTGGCGACCACAGCTCTGGCCCTGGCTGCTCTGTTTCGCGCTGCTGGGAACAGCAGGTACTGCGCCTGTCAGGGGCAGCGCAGCAACGCAGGCGTCTACCGTGCAGGTCGTTGCCCAGGCGGTGAAACCCGACTTCCCGAAGCAGATTACCTTCACGCTCACTGCTGAAAGCACTGGATCAGCAATCGTTGAAGCGCAGATTTTTTATCGCCCGCTGGCGTCAGATCTCTCGAATCAGGCAATTGTGCCAGTCAAGCGCGGGCAGCGGGTAGAGCTTACCTATAATCTGGATATGACAGCGGCGCGCTATCTACCACCTGGTCTTGATATTGAGTATTACTGGGTGCTGGTCGATGAAGCTGGAACGCGCACCACTACACCACCGCAGCAGTTCCTCTATCAAGATCAACGGTTTTCCTGGCGCACGGTACAGGGCGGACAGGTCACGATTTACTATTATTCGGGCAATGACGATTTTGGGCAGGATCTGCTGGCGACTACGCAGCGTACGATCACGCGGTTGGCGCAGCGCTTCGGGGTGCAAGGGGCGAAGCCGATCCATATCGTTGTGTATGGGAATAATCGTGACTTTGCTTCGTCGCTACCGCCGAATAGTGCCGAGTGGATCGGCGGGCAGGCGCATCCCGATCTGGGGCTAATTGTCACCGGGATTCAGCCAGGGAGTGGGGCGGCAGCGGAAATCCGGCGAGTACTGCCGCACGAGGTCAGTCATTTGCTCCTCTATCAGGCCACGGAGAACCCCTATGGTGGTCCGGCACATTGGCTCGATGAGGGGTTAGCTGTTTATAACCAGGAGACGCCAGATAGTAGTATGAAGCCGCTGCTTGATCGGGCGATCACCACTGGTACATTGTTGCCCACCCGGGCGCTCAACTCGAATTTCCCGCTTGACCCCAATCAGGCGCGGTTGTCATACGCCGAGAGTGAGAGCTTAGTCAACTATCTGATCACGAAATATGGCGACGCCAAACTTGGCGAACTGTTCAGCGCGTTCAAGGCGGAGCGATCGTACGACGAGGCATTGCAGCAGGTCTACGGCTTTGATACTGATGGCCTGGATCGCGAGTGGAAGGCCAGCCTGAACTATAGTGGAGACAAGGCTGGTGCAGGAGTAACCACCCCAAAGAGCGACCTGTCTTTTGAGCCTGATGGCCCTGCTAAGGGGTTGCTCAGTGGCGGGCTGTTCATCTTGAGCCTGTTCGTTATTGTTGCGGTAGGTTGGCGGCTGCGGCGGCGGATTGCAACGAAAGATCATCCCAATCTGGCGTAGGGTCTAGCGGGAAGGTGCATTGATGCTCACTATCCGTGCGCGTATGGCGACTGATTTTGCAGCGATTGCTGAAATAATGGGCTGCCCTGGCGTAGTCTATGGGACGATGCAAATCCCCTATCCCGCCATCGACGACCACCGCGAGCGGGCTGCCCACCGCAACGTAGGTGACCACACTCTTGTGGCCGACCTTGACGGCAGGGTGGTGGGGCAACTTGGGTTGCGGGTGGAGCAACGCCCCCGCCGCCGCCACGTTGGCAGTATCGGTATGGCAGTTCACGATGATTTGCAAGGCCAGGGGGTTGGCGCGGCGTTGCTTGGCGCAGCACTGGAACTTGCCGATCACTGGCTCGATTTACGCCGGATTGAACTGACGGTGTATACCGATAATACGGCGGCGATTCATCTCTATGAAAAATTTGGGTTTGTGTGTGAGGGAACGTTGCGGCAATACGCTTTTCGCGCTGGTGCCTACGTTGATGCCTACACCATGGCACGGATCCGTGATTAACCTTCAGCGGCAATCGCGTTTGCTGTAGTCGATTCTCCAGTGGCAGCGGGTGCAGGTATTGCCGTAGTCGACTGCTGATCGTCAACGATTGCCCCATCGCGGACGTGGATCGTTCTCCTGGCCTGGGCCGCCAGCAGTGGGTCATGTGTGACATAGATCAGCGTGCGACTGGTGCTGGCAAACTCGGCTAATAACGCCATAATCCGCTCCCCGGTGGTTGAATCAAGATTGCCCGTTGGCTCATCAGCTAATAACAGGGGCGGATCATTGATCAGCGCTCGTGCCAGGGCCACCCGCTGTTGCTCCCCGCCTGAAAGCTCGGCTGGCAAATGATCGGCAAGGTCGGCCAGACCTACCTGATCAAGCAGCGTTAGGGCGCGTTGCCGACGTTCGCTGGCGCGAAAACGGCGACTACCAAACTCACCAGCCAAGAGGATATTTTCGAGTGCCGAGAGGGTGGGCATCAGTTGGAAGAACTGGAAGACGATACCCACGTGATCACCACGCCAGCGCGTCAGCCGTTCTTCGGAAAGTGCAGTGAGATCAACCCCACCAATCAGCAGTTGCCCACTGGTGGGGCGATCAATCCCCGCGATCAGGTTCAGTAACGTTGATTTGCCACTGCCTGATGGGCCAATGATCGCGACAGTCTCACCAGCGGCAATCGTGAGGGTCGTTGCCTGTAGCGCCAGTAAAGGGCCGCGCCCTGTCTCGTAGGCTCGGGCAACATCCTGTAGGGTGATCAAAGCCGTCGTTGGCGCAGGATTGACGGTGCTGGTGTGATGCCGCGACAAGAATGGCATGGGGTCAGGCTTAGTGGCGGGTGGCGATGATACGTACCCAGAGCAGCGTGAGCGTTGCTAACAGGCCAAGGAAGACGATCGCGACCGACCAGGTGAGATGATTCCAGAAGGCAAAGACGACTCCTTCGCCGATAGCATTGGCGATTCGCTCGGCTGAATCGCCAGAGCGGAATCCCAGGTGATTATTGCTGATCGTCATCGCTGCAGTGCTTAGCAAGCCCAGGAAGATTGCGGCGGCGGCAGTCGTCAAGGCCACAGCCATCCCTAATGGCCCATGCCAGATTGCGGGAATCTGGCGTTGGTTGGCGATCTCCTGTGGTGTTGGGAGGGGGGTGATCCGCTGCATCAGCCGGACGGTAAAATCAGGTGGAGGGGTGATTACTTGTAGCCGATTTTTCTGGATGGGAAATGCACGTAATTGGTCGAGGCTGCGAGAGCAACGTGAGCAGCTATCGAGATGGCGCTCAACGGTCAGGCGCTGATCATCTGGGAGCTCATCATCAACGTAGGCCCATAATAATAACTCACACTCTCGACAGCGCATCCTGCCTTTCCTCCGCCCCTTCCAGCATCTTCCCGAGTTGCTTCCGTGCTCGGTGGATCTGTGTTTTTACTGTTCCCTCAGGAATACCGAGTACGTCTGCAATCTCGGCACATGAGAGATCTTCCCAATACCGTAACACCAGCGGAGCGCGATATTTCTCCGGCAAGCGAATCAGCACTTTTTGCATCTCATCGCGCGATTCACGACTGAGGGCTTCGCCTTCTGGACCACTATCGCGTGCTTTGGCCCAGGGAATGATATTTTCCAAAGGCACAAGTTGGAGTCGCCGACGCCGCAATTGGTCAATACAGTAGTTCGTAGCGACTGCGAGGGTCCAGGTTGAAAACTTGCGCTCCATGTCGTAGCGACCAAGTTGACGGTAGATCCGCACGAATATCTCCTGTGCAGCGTCTTCCGCTTCCTCAGGTGTGCCTAGCATACGATAGGCCAGATTATAGACAGCCCCTTGATACCGTTCAACGATCTGGCGAAATGCTTCCTGGTCGCCAGTTTTCGCGGCTTCGATCAGGATTGATTCTGCTGTGTTGCTCCCGTATGCGACCATCGCCGCTCCTTGTTCCTATATACGCAAGAATATCACCCAGGTTTCACCCTTAGTGTGAAGAAAGATTGTGTCAAAAGTTTGAAGCGCTGATGACACAGGCGTTTAATTCTGTTAAATCTGCCCTTGAACTGCACCTTTGGGGTGCCCAAAGTCATTTTCTTTATCGCAATATTGATACCAAAAAGGTTACATTTAACTAAATAGAACCAGCACAAGATTATCTTGCACTGGTTCTGGGAGTGATTATTCAAAATAGGCGATGATCATTACTCCTGTAAAAAGTCCAGATTGACAGCTGCTCCATGATTCTGGGCAATTGCTTCAAGCAGGCGCAGGGCGTTTGCGGCGTCATTGAGATCAGCAGTTTCGACCGGGGTATGCGAGTAGCGACGGGGGATGTTGACTACGCCAGCGGGGATGCCCTCGCGCACGAGATGGACTGCGGCCACATCGGAATTCCCCTGAGTAAAGATTGCGGGCTGCACTGGCACGCCAACCTGTTCAGCCGTTTCCAGTAGCAAACGCTTCAGTGCCGGATGCATGATGTTGCCGCGCCCAGCCCCGCCACCACTGAGCAGCGGAATGACTGGCCCCGCCCCCAGGTTAATCGCCAGTTCTTTGGTGTAATGCACGTCTGGGGTGCCCGCCGCAGGGAGAGTGTCAACGACAACGGCATAATCAGGATTCAGCCGGTAGGTGACGACCTGCGCACCGCGTAAGCCGACTTCCTCTTGGACCGTTACCACGCCGTATACCGTGCCCTCCAGTTCAACATCGCGCAATCGCTCAAACAGCCGTACCAGGATCGCGCAGGCGATCCGATTATCAATCGCTTTTCCCGCAATGCGGTCGGGGTTCGCAAGACGCACGACTTCACTTTCGTAGGCAATCGGGTCACCCACCTTGATCCCCGCCGCCTGCGTTGCTGCAGCGGAATCGAAGCCAAGGTCAATGTAGAGATCACGCAGGGGGGGTGATTTCAGGCGTTCATCTGGAGTTTGGACATGACCGGCGCGGACACCAACGACGCCGCGCAGGCCATTGATCCGCACTCGCCGTCCGATAAGCGTTGTTTCGACTACCCCACCGAGACGCTCAAAGCGAATCATCCCATCTGGTTCAAAGGCGCGTACAATCCCCCCGATTTCGTCAGAGTGGGCGGCGATCATCAGGCTTGGGCCGCTCCCGGGGCCGCCGCGCCCGTGGCGGGTGGCGATCACGTTGCCAAATCGATCAACGGTCACGGTATCGGCTAGGGGTGTAAAGAGTTCGAGTAACCGCCGCACGACCGGGCCTTCAAAGCCCGCTGGCCCATCGATTGCGGCCAGTTCTGCGGTGAGGGTGAAGATCGCTTCCTTCTCCTGGTCAACCTGCCAGTGCGCTGCCATCGTTTCTTCCTTTCCTAATTGTTCGTGCGGTTCATTTTCGTGTCAGCCTTCTTATAGCAGAGTTCGCCTGGGCATTGAAGTTTGACGAAGCTTCTGTGATCGTTCACGATACCAGTGAGCCGATCAGGTAGCAGTGATGCAGCACTGAGGTTTGGTATTTTCGCAGGAGGTAGACAGATGGTGACCAAAGCGCGTGGCGTGATTGCTCGCACCCCCGGTGCCCCAGCATTGGTGGAGGATTTCACGATTGATGATCCCGGCCCGAATGAAGTGTTGGTGCGCATTTTGGCGTCAGGGGTTTGCCATACCGATCTCGGTGTGAAGATGGGTGTCTATGGTACGGAAGGTTTTCCGTTCCTGCTCGGCCACGAAGGAGCGGGAATTGTTGAAGCCGTTGGGGCAGGGGTTGAAAGTCCGCAGGTTGGCGATCATGTGATTTTGGCTTGGCGAGCACCCTGCGGTAACTGCCGATTCTGTCAGGCTGGGCAACCAAATTACTGTGCCAATAGCCTGAATGCGGAAAAGCGGATGCGCGACAAAGATGGCACTCTGCTCAATCCTGTGCTGGGGATCGGTACGTTCTGCACGCATACTCTTGTTCACGCAAAGCAGGCGATTCCGATCGCTCACGATCTCCCTTCGGCGCAGATGTCGTTGATTGGCTGTGGGGTGATGACTGGTGTTGGGGCCGCGCTCTACCAGGGGAAAGTGACGCCTGGGTCGAGTGTCGCGGTCTTCGGCTGTGGTGGTGTTGGTGATAGTGTCATTGCGGGGGCCAAACTCGCTGGGGCCACCACAATTATCGCGGTTGATATTGATCCCCGCAAGCTCGAATGGGCGAAAGAGTTTGGGGCAACCCACACAGTCAACTCCCGCGAACACGAGCCTGTGGCGAAAATCAAAGAACTGACCGGCGGTAATGGGGTCAATTTCTCGTTTGAGGCGGTAGGGCGACCCGAGACGCTGGAACAGGCGATCTTCTGTCGTGACCTCGCTGGTACCTGTATCTTCATTGGGGTGCCAGGGCCAGGGAAGAATCTGAACCTTGATCTGCAACGGTTCTTCGACACTGGTGGTTATCTTGGCGTCTCCTGGTATGGCAACTGTTTGCCGACCCGCGACTTTCCGCTGTTGGCGGCGTGGTATCAGCAGGGCCAGTTGAACCTGGATAAGGTGGTGACACGCACGATCAAACTGGAAGAGACTGAGGAAGCGTTTGCCGCGATGGAGCGGGGCGAAACACTGCGCTCGGTGATTATCTTCGATCAACAGTAAGACAACGTTATCTGTGGCGGTTGGCGAAGATCTCTTGAGCTTGTTGTCAGCCGCCACAGATATTGCCAGCTATTGTGCTGTGATGACAAAGGTTAGGGATGGATAAACCAGTTTCGCTGCCGCGTGGGCACTATGTTCCGATAACGGTCACCTACCTGGAATTGACCTCGCGGGAGCAGTTGCGCCCCGTGGCATTTGATGATCGCGATCTGTTGTTGCTGGAGGCGCACGAGCCAACGGTCGAGTTTTATCGTTACTTGTACGATGCTGTTGGGCGAGAATTTACGTGGACAGATCGGCTGCAATGGTCTGACGAACGGCTGGCGGCACATTTAGCCCGCCCTGAGGTAACGCTGGTGGTCCTTTATCTACGCGGTGTTCCTGCTGGCTATTTCGAGCTGGATCAGGTTGCTGATGAACCAGGGGAAACGGGCACAGAACTCGCCTACTTTGGGATTTTTCCCGCGTACCACGGGCGCGGACTGGGGAAATACCTGCTGGCGCAGGCGGTCACTCGGGCGTTCGATGATGGGGCAACGCGGGTTTGGCTGCACACTTGCTCGCTGGATGGGCCGCACGCAATCCCAAACTATCAGGCGCGTGGCTTTGTGGCGTATAAGACGGAGGAGCAGCAACAATTGGTTTTTGACACCGCTGGACTTTCGCCAACAGCAGGAACGGGCAATGTTTGAACTCATCAAAGAACTCTGCGCGTTATCGGGGCCAGTCGGCCAGGAAGGGGCTGTCATTGATCGGATGGCTGCCCTCTGGTCTGCCGCAGGCGCAACAGTCGAACGTACCAAAATCGGCAACCTGATCGCCCATGCTGGCGGCAATGGCAAACGGTTGCTGCTGGTGGCGCACGCCGATGAACTTTGCTACCTCGTGCGTAGTGTTGATGATGGCGGATTTCTCTGGCTGGCGAATGGGCAGTCGTGGACACGCACTACCGACATTCGCAACTGGTACACTGTGGGCCAGCGGGTGCTGGTGCTGGCGCGTTCTGGGCCAATTTCTGGCGTGATCGCGTCGGCTACTGGGCATCTTGCCAGCCAGAATCTTGAGGAAAACCCTGAAGAACTGACCTGGGATGACTTTTGGGTCGATACGGGCTTATCGCAGCAGGAACTGAGCGAGCGTGGTGTCACTGCGGGTACGCGGATTATCTGGCAGAGCGAGACAGCGCAGTTCGGACAGCATATCGTGGGCAAAGCCCTTGATGATCGCGTGCCGCTGGCGGTCATTACGGAGGTGCTGCGGCGGGTGCCAGTCGCCGAGCGGCGCTGTGACCTGACGCTGGCCTGCACGGTGCAGGAAGAAGTTGGCCTGATTGGGGCCTCAGCCCTGGCTGCCTATGATGGTGGGTTCGATGCGGCGATTGCCGTTGAGATTGGCATGGCTGGGGATATTCCCAGCCTATCGACGCGCGCGATGCCAGTCAAGTTGGGGGCAGGCCCAATCTTGATCCATAAAGATGCGATGGTGCATTACGATTATGCGCTGACCGCAGCGTTAGAACAGATTGCGGCAGGGGTGAAGATCCCCATTCAGCACGCCGTCTTTGGCTCGTTTGGTAGCGATGGCGCTGCGTTGATGAAGGCCGATTTGCCGACCGCCCTGGTTGCCTTCCCTGCCCGGTACACCCATAGCCCGTTTGAAACGGGCCACCTGGGGGATATTGAGGCCCTGGTCGAATGGCTCTGCGCAGTGGTGCACCAGGGCTGGTGAAATATTAGCTGGGGGGCAACTCGGCTGGGCGCTCCCCCCAGCCCTTTTTCGCGATCTGATTTTTGGTGAATCGGAGTTTGATCCGCTCGTCAGTGTAATCACTCATGGCATTGAACGGTACATAGAGATCGCCACCCTTGAAGCCAGTCATCCGAAAATATCCCATCCCCGTTTCGTCGACCGCCCTGGCGACCGCGCGACTGCTGGCATATTCGCTGGGCCATCCTTCGGCCACTCTGCCGATCAGGTGACCATCCACGGAATACACAACCGTCTGCTGCAGTGGCACCCAGTTCAGTGGCATTGTTCCCCCTTCGTTGCGCTTTGCTTCTCGGCGAGTGTTGCGCTGTCGTAGTGGCAGCGCGCAAGTGCCATAACTATCGCATAGAAACCAGGCTTTCGTCTACGACCTGATCGCTGGTGGCTCTCCAGATTTTTCTGAACGTATTGCTAATCCGCTGTAGCGATGCGGGCGAGTTTTGGTGCATCGCGAATTACCAGGTTTGCCGTAATTTCTGCGGAAAGGAGTACACCCGGTAGCCCAGCCCCTGGGTGTGTTCCGGCCCCAGTGATGTAGAGGCCGCGCAAGTCTTCTGAACGATTGTGCGGGCGGAAATACGCCGATTGAAAGAGCGTTGGTTCGATTTGCCAGCCAGTACCAAGGTGTGCGCCAAGCTGTTGGGCAAAATCAAGTGGCGTGAAGCGATGCTCAACCGTGATCGCCTCAGCAAAGCCAGCCAGCCCAAAGTCATGCTCGAGATAATTGACAATGCGATCGCGGAATTGGTCACTTTCGGTGGCCCAATCAAAGGCGCTGTTCCCTAAATGTGGGACTGGCACCAGCAGATAGATACTCTCGTGTCCGGGCGGGGCCATACTGGGATCGGTCAGGGTAGGGGCATGGAGGTAGATCGAAAAATCATCGGCGCGGCGTCCAGCGAAAATATCGTTAATCATCCCACGATACCGATCGCCAATAATGATGGTATGGTGTCGTAGCTTGTCATAACGCCGATTGAGTCCAAAATAGAGCAAGAAGCTACTCATCGAATAGCGTAGCCGTCCAAGCCGCTGATCGGTCCAACGTCTGCGCCAGATGGGATCGATCATTTGTTGGTAGGTCGTGGCGACATCCGCGTTGGAGACGACAATATCGGCCTGAAAGAAACGATTGTCAGTGGTCTGAACCCCGGTGGCACGACCACCATTCACGGTGATGGTCGCTACTTGGGCATCGGTAATGATCGTCCCACCGATCTCCTGAAACACCCTGGCAAAACCAGTCACAACTGAGTACATCCCCCCACGGGCGAAGTGGACGCCGCCGATCCGTTCCAGATAGGGGATGATCGCGTAGATCGAGGAGGCGCGAAACGGATTACCGCCAAGAAAGAGTGGGTGGAACGAAAATACCTTCCGTAGCTGTGGATCGGTGATGAATGCCGCAACGTAATCATAGACTGAGCGAATTGCTTTGAGCCGGACGAGTTCTGGCAAGATACTGAGAAAGTCAGCGCGTTTAAGGAATGGCTGATGCGCGAGGTCAGCAAAGGCTCGTTCATAGATCGTTTGGATCCCCGCCATGAAGCGGCGGTATCCAAGAACATCTTCGGGGTTGAAGCGCCGGATCTCGGCTTCCATTCGTTGCTGATCGCCGGTATAGTCAAAATAGCGGCCATCCTCAAAGTAGATTCGATAGAATGGATCAAGTGGTACCAGACTGAGGTAATCGGCGGTCTGCTTCCCCGCTGCGGCAAAGACATCATCAATCAGGTCAGGCGCAGTGATTAACGATGGGCCCATATCGAAGATATAGCCTGCATCGCGGAGTTGATACGCCCGCCCGCCAACGGCTGCCCGTTGTTCAATAATGGTGACCTGATGCCCTGCGGCCTGGAGTCGAATTGCGGTAGCCAGCCCTGCAAAGCCTGAACCGATGACAATGACCATACTCATCAAGCTCTATCCTTCTTTGTTGATCGTTTCGTCTGAAGTTTTTGCCAGAGCAACAGATTGGTATAGATAGCCCCGGTGATCAGATTGAGCCAAATAAAGCGTCGCCAGTAGCGATTAGCCAGGGCAGGTTGGGGGTCGCGTAAATACAGGGCCGTATTGAGCGCGTAAGGCAGAATCGCCAGGGCCGCCAGTCGTCGCGCTCCACGATTGCCCTGCCCAAGTAGAGCTAGGACGCTCGTAAGCAAGTAAAGAACCGTGGAGAATTGCGCCGTCTTGCGTGGCCCAAGGACAGTGGCGATTGATTGGGAGCCAACGCTTTGGTCAAACGGAATATCCTGTATTGCGCCAAATGCTTGCGAGGCCATACACCAGGCAGTGTAGCCAAGCAATTCTCTCTTGGGATAACGCTTGGTCTGATTGAAGACTAAGCCATAGAGGTAGGGCGTGACGAAATGGGTTGCTGAGGTAAACGCATCAAGGAAGGGGATCTCTTTATAGCGCAGTGGTGGTGCGCTGTAGGCGAACGTCGTAAAGAGGAGAACCCCTAAGACGGTGTTGGCTCGGCGATTCCCCTGCGCAATGAGTAGGGCGAGGAAAGGCAGATTGAGACCAGTAATCAGGCTGATCATGCGCTGATGGGTGTCAGGCGGTAGTAAGCCTCCTTCAATGGAATTCTTGCGTGGGTTTAGGCGATCCGACGGGTAGTCACAGATATCGTTGATCCCGTAGAGCGCGAGGTTGTACGGGAGGGTAAAGTAGGCGATGCCGAGCAGATTACGCGGTGTAGACAAGGGCACTCCAGTGTAGAAGGCCCCACCAGCAAAAGGAAAAGCAGTATTGAACCAGGAGATTGGTCGTGAAACCTGAACAATCTCACGTAGGGTTAATGCCATTGTCCCGCTCCTGTTTCCGGCTGATCAGACGGCCACTCCACTCCCAAAGGATAATGGTGAAGCTGGCAAGCATGATCCCAAAGGGAAGCTCCTCAATCGGCATTTCTAGGATTGGTAGGCGTGGCCCCAGGTGGCAACATGGGTCATAGAAGGTAACGGGTCGTGCAGTCAGATAACCATCAAAAACCAGTTGACAGCAAAGAATCAGGCCAAGAAAGATCCAGAATCGCCGTTGTCGAACGAGTGAGGTTTGTACCACGCGATCCAGCAGCAGGGCTAGCAAGCAACTGACGATACCAGCAATCAGGTATTCCCAGCGCATCATCGTGTTTTCCGACCAGTTGCCTTGCTGCGGCTCTGCCTGAGATTGACCAGTTCCCAGACTACGAGCGTACAGATGACGACTATGATGGGAAAGAGGATCTCTTCGAGGGGGATTCTGCCACCGAAACTGTACGGTCCAAGTAGTAGTCGCTGATTCGAGCGCCAGTGCCAGCGTTCGACGCCCACAAGATCCCAGAGCAACACCAGGCAGGTGATTGGAACGAGGGTTAGTAGTAGCCGAGGCCATTGTTGGAGGACGCGCAAGCGATAACGCCAATTTACTACCAGGACAGCGAGCAGTGAGCCGCTGAGCAGAAGAAAGTACTCACCACGCATTGGTACTCCTTGCGAGGTAGGTGCGTTGCCGCTGTAATTTATGCCAGATCCCTGGAAGGAGCCAGAGCTTTTCTCTGGTTGAGAGTCGCGCCCGGTGATTGAAGACATCATAGTTGTTGTTGATGATCTTGCCCAGAATTCCGCGATACGTTGTGGCGGCAGTAGCAACGCTAAATTGACTCTCCGAACGGAGGAGCATGATCCCTGGCAGGCTCTCATCATAGAGGGCATTGGCGCGAGCAATCTGGCGGTCGAGTAGCCGCCGCCAGGCAGGATTAATCACCTTGGCGAGTAGTTCCTCCTCACTGTACCCTGCTTCTGCCAGTTCCGCTTGTGGGAGATAGATTCGGCCAGCGCGGGCGTCTTCACCAATATCACGCAAGATATTCGTGAGTTGCATCGCCAGCCCCAGCTTGATCGCATAAGGTGCGGCCTGTTCCAGTTGCTGTGGATCAGCGCACGCGCTACCAATGATTTGCATACTCATCAGGCCGACTGTCGAAGCCACGCAGTAACAATACCGTTCAAGTGCGGCAAAGGTGGGATAGCGCTGGATGGTGAGATCCATCGCGATCCCATCGATCAGGGTTTCGGCTAACCCTTGGGGAATTCCAAAACGAGCGCGCGTATCAGCCCAGGCTAGCAGGATAGGATCATCCTGTTCACTAGGGCTGCGGCGTGAACGGATTCGCCATTGCTCCAGGGCTTCCTCTGGCTGCCCGGCACCAGGGAGGTCAACGATATTATCAGCGGTTCGGAGGAAGGCGTAGAGTGCTTGAATGGCCCAGCGCTGGGTTGGTGGCAGCAGCAATGTGCTGAGGTAGAAACTCTTGGCATAGGTTTTTGTAATCAGCCGCGCTGATCGATAGGCTGCCTGTAGCTGCCAATTACTTATCGCTAGCTGCCGACCATGATTACCCGTCAGGCAATCGAGCATCTTGCCTCCCATTACACCCAATCAGTATTACTGTGCAAAACCTTTTCAACAATGACCAAATGAGCGCAAATTGATACTTTGCTGAAAATTATTCCGATCATTGTCGGTTGAAAACATTTTATCATCTCTGAAAAATTGTGCAATACCTAGTTGTTTTCGGTCTTGGTATTTGATCGCTGGGGCTGGTGAAGTTATCCTAAATCACCACGGTTTTTCAGCGCGATGGCCTGAGCATAAAGCTCAGCGCGGGGCAGGCCGCTCAGTTTGGCCGCTTCTTTGGCCGCCGCCGTTGGCGGCATTCCTGCCGCCAGTAGCTTTGCTAATAGCGCGGTGCCGCTGGCACTATCGACGGCTGGCGCAGTATCTGGCGCAACGATCACGACGAATTCGCCGCGTGGCGCGGTATTGCGAAAGTGGGTGAGGCTGGCACTGAGCGACTCCCGCCGAATCTCCTCAAAGTGCTTCGTCAGTTCGCGGGCAACACAAACCTGCCGATCACCACCCGCCGCCAGTAATGCTTCGAGTGTGGCGAGTAGGCGATGTGGCGCTTCGTAAAGAACGGTTGGCATGGTGGCGACAGCAACACGGGCGAAAAAGCGCGTACGCTCGTTGCTGGTCGTTGGTGGGAAGCCGAGAAAGGTGAACGGGCCAGGCACCAGACCAGAGGCGGTCACTGCGGCCAGTAATGCCGATGGCCCAGGCACAGGCACGACCCTTCCGCCCTGGGACTGCACTGCCTGGACTAGTTCATAGCCGGGGTCGGCTAGGCCAGGGGTACCTGCATCACTGACCAGCGCTACATCACCTACTGTCAGGGCTTCGAGGATCGGTGTGATACGGAGACGTTTGTTATGTTCGTGATAGCTGATCAGTGGGGTCGTGATCCCATACTGTTGCAGGAGAATGCGCGTGTGGCGAGTATCTTCGGCAGCGATCAAGGCTACTTCATGGAGGAGGCGCACGGCCCGATACGTAATATCTTGCAGATTGCCGATCGGTGTGGCGATCAAGTAGAGCGCGTGATCATTTCTTATTGGGCTGGATGCTGTCGTCTCGTCGTGGCTCATCGGTCACTTGCGCTTTGTAAGATTGGGGTGGGTGGAGCGAGCATTGCGGCCAGTTGTTCAGCCAGGGGGTTGGCTGCGTCAATTTCGCGTACACCTCGAATTGCTGCTTGATAATCGTACGGAATCTGGCGCAACTCAACGGCCCAGGGCTGCCCTGGGCGATAGGTGAGCAGGGCGTAGCGGGTCAGGTGGGCGTGGGGCGTGGGTTGCCAGAGGTGGGCGACTGCGCCGGGATTGATGATCAGGCTATTGCGCCACTGCCGAATCATCGGAATATGCGTGTGGCCGACCAGGATCAACGGCGCGGTAATTCCCGTGAGTCGCTGATCCAAGGCATGGTCTGGCATCGCCCATTGTGGATGCAGATTCGCTGGCCCAGGCGGGTGATGAATTCCTACAAATGGATTCCCTGGTGTGCCATGAAACAGTACTACATCACCCTGCCCGCCAGTTGCCCCAGCGACCGTAAGCGAGATCTCAAGCGGCAGGGAAGCAAGGTAAGCGGCCCAGCTTTCCCCAATTTGGGCACGGGTCCAGTGGGCGTGCGGCGCGGCATGGGCGGGAACCCAGGCAGGCCAGTTCCC
>JBDHWF010000002.1:0-67077 GCA_039810045.1 Chloroflexia bacterium | reverse complement strand
AGGTTCGCGGTCACGGTCGATTTCCCAACGCCACCTTTGCCAGAGGCCACCGCAATCGTGTTCTTCACCCCCACTAGCCCCGGGCGTCCGTGGTTATTCGCGGCGCGCACCCGCGCCGTCAGGTGAATATCGACGCGCTCGACCTCTGGCGCAGCGGCCATGATCGTCGTCCGTACATCCTCTTTGATCTGATCTTTCAGCGGACAGGCCGGAGTGGTTAGTTCGACCCCGACCCGCACCACTTTGTCAGTAACGGTCAATTCTTTGATCATGCCCAGTTCAGCCATCGTGCGGCCAATCTCCGGGTCTTTGATCGTTGCCACGGCCCGCCGCACCGCTTCTTCCAAAGGCGAGGCTGGGGGATTCTCCATCCCCTTCGTGCGCGTGCGCTCACCGTCGCCACCAGGGGCTGCCATCTGCACGGGTTGGGCAGTCGCCGCTGCTGGCCCCGGCATAATCGGCAATCGCTTGCGCCCTTCGGTCGGGGCAGGGGGCGGCGGCGCGACTGGAGGTTCGGCTGGTTCGTTGGTAGCCGGACGGCGTCGTCCAAAAAATGGCATTCTCGTTTTCTCCCAATCCTCTAATGACCGCTCAATCTGTCAGGGTATTTCAGTTACCCGCCAATTTGCGACATCCCACGCCCGATCGGCAACACGCCATCTTTCAGGCCGTGGCCCCACGGTTTCCGCCAGATTCCACCGTGCAGGGCCGCGCGCAGTTCGCCATCGGTTGCCCCGCCCCGCAACAATTCCCGCAGATCCACTTCGTCGGAGCGCAACAGGCAGAGACGTAAGCGGCCTTCCGAAGTCAGGCGCATCCGGTTGCAGCCAGCACAAAAGTTTTCGGTCACTGAACTGATAAAGCCGACCGTCCCAGCAGCGCCGGGAAGCCGATAAGGGCGGGCGGGATCGGCGGGGTTATCGTGCGGCTCAGGCGTCAGCGGCCCCCACTTAGCGGCGATCAGTTCACGACTCTCTGCTGAAGGGACGAGCCGCTCCTGCGCGACGTTGAAGACCCCATCCAGGGGCATAATCTCGATGAAGCGCACCTGCCAGGGATGTTCCAGCGTTAGTCCGGCGAGGTCAGCCACTTCGTGGTCGTTGAAGCCCCGGACGACGACGGCGTTGAGCTTGATCGGCGTCAGTCCGGCGTCCTCAGCGGCCCGAATCCCCGCAAAAACTTTCTGCATATCCCCGCCACGGGTGATCCGACGGAACCGATCGGGATCCAGAGTGTCGATGCTGATATTGACCCGATCTAAACCCGCTGCCGCCAGGGCAGGCGCAAGTTTGGGCAGCAGCAGGGCATTGGTCGTCATCGCTACTTCCTCAACCCCAGGCAGCGCTTTGATCGCGGAGATCAGTTCTGGCAGGTTTGGACGCACGGTTGGTTCGCCACCAGTCAGCCGGAACTTGCGGAAGCCTAACTCAGTCGTCAGGCGAATAATCCGCAGAAACTCCTCGTCGCTCAGCAGTTCGTCTTTCGGCGCAAAATGCATCCCGGTTGCGGGCATACAGTAGACACAGCGAAGGTTACAGCGATCGGTCAGCGAAATACGCAAGTAATCGATGCGCCGCCCAAAGCGGTCGAATGATGGTGTACTCTGCGGCAGCGCACGTCGCTCGCGCAGCGGTGCAGCGCTCTCTGCTGCTGGTTGCTCAGTAATTACCACGGTTCCCAAACTCCCTACCCGGCCAGCAGGGGCAGCGTCAGTGCTCCCTCCCACCTGGCAATGCACACCCAGCCAGGATCAGCCGAGTGGCGACTTTCTATACAGAATAGTATCAAAAAAGCCAGGCTTGGGCCAATCGGCAGCGTGGTACAGTACCACTACTGATAAGAAGACGACAAACGAGGAGACAATGAGTAAATCAGGAGAGGTGATCATCGTTGGCGGCGGCATTATCGGCTGCGCCATCGCCTACGAACTGGCAAAGGCGGGTGTGCGCGTCACCGTGGTCGAGCAGGGGGCGCTCGCTAGTGAGGCATCCGGGGCGTCTGGCGGCCTGATTTCACCGCCAAAGCAAACACCGTATGGCAATGCCCAGGCCCAACTCGAAACACGCTCCTACAAGCGTTATCCCACGCTGGTGGAGGAACTGCGCGAACTGACCGAACGCGACGTGGAATACCGCGAAGGCGGGCGGCTCTCGGTCGCGCTCACCGCTGCCGAAGCCGCTTCGTTGCAAGCGCTACTGGCGTGGCAAAACCAGTTCGGCTTCACGATCGAGTGGCTGGATAGCGCGGCCACGCGGGCGTTGGCCCCAGTCGTCGCCCCGAACTGTCTGGGCGCTAGTTGGTGCAGTGATGCCCGTACCGTGCGTTCGGCGCAGATGACCCTGGCCTTGGCTGACGCCGCTGTCCATTATGGCGCAACCATCTTGCCCGATACCCCCGTCACGGGGTTCAGCACGGCAGGCAGCCGCGTTACTGGCGTGGAAACACCAACAGGGCCACTCTACGCCGATATGACGGTGATCGCGACTGGGGCGTGGACGGCGCAACTCGGCGCAATGCTGAACCTGCATTTCCCCGTGCGGCCAGTGCGCGGGCAGATCCTCGCGCTAGGCGATCTGCCGCAGCCACTGACCCAGACAATTGCCGGGGCGGGTGGCTTCCTGATCCCCCGGGCCGATGGCGCTGTGCTGGCTGCCGCGACCGTCGAGGATGTCGGCTTTGCCAAGAGCGTGACCCCCGCTGGGATCCAATGGCTGGCCATGCTGATTGATCAACTCGCTCCCAGCTACAGTATGGCGCGGGTGATCGATAGCTGGTCAGGTCTCCGCCCCGCTGCCAGCGACGAAGGGCCGCTGCTCGGCCTCGCACCGGGATACAGCAATCTCTGGGTCGCCGCCGCGCATATGCGCGATGGCATCCTCTGGGCCCCAGTGACCGGGGAACTGCTGGCAAGTTCGCTCCAGGCAGGCGCACCAGATCCACTGCTGGCCCCGTACGACCCTGGACGATTTGTCTAGGGAATGGGTCGGATCATCACTTGCCGTGCCGCAGCGGGTAGCCCCGTTGCGGCTTCGGCCTGCCAGAGTCGTTGCAGGGCTGGTGAGAGCGCATCCTCCGCCAGCGGCTGAAAGCCCAATCGCGCATAATATGGCCCATTCCAGGGAATCTCGCGGAAGGTGATCAGGGTAAGTGCGCTGTAGCCTTGTTGCTGCGCCCAGAGCGCCACAGCCTCGATCAGTTGCCCGCCAAGGCCCCGCCGCGCATGAGTGGGATGTACGTCGAGTTCGTGCAGGTGGGCTGCATCCGCCAACGGCTGCACCACGGCAAAGCCAACGATTGCCCCAGTCGGGGCCACGGCGACCCAGACAAGCTCGTGCGTGGGATCCAGGGCGGTCGTTGCCAGCGGTGCATCGGCTAACGCAGGGAACGCTGTCGCCCGAAATTGTTGGGCAGCAGCGCGTTCAATTGCGGGCAGCAGAGCGAATTCAGCAACGGTCGCCTGCCGAATCGTGTAGCCAACAGTGCGGGCCATTGCCTCTCCTTTGCCTCTGCTGCGAGCAGCGAGTTGCCACCACTGTCTCAGCCATTGATAATGGCTCTGCTGGAATAAGGCCGTCCCTAACAACCGTTGTCACCAGCAGAGGCCGCAGGACAGCAGCGACAGTTGATGCAGCGATGATGCCAGCAACTGGCACCACACAAAGGAGGAAGCACAGATGGCAACGATCGGCTACGCCGCAATGTTTGAGCAGTTTACGCCAAGCGACCTATTACGGTACAGTCAGATCGCTGAAGATGTGGGATTTGGGTCAATCATGGCCTCCGACCATTTCCACCCCTGGGTGCCAAGTCAGGGGCAGAGTGGCTACGTCTGGGCCTGGCTCGGCGCACTCGGCGCAACGACTAAGATCCGCTTCGGCACTGGTGTCACCCCACCGGGCGCACGCTATCACCCGGCGATTATCGCGCAGGCCGCCGCCACCTTGGAACAGATGTATCCCGGTCGCTTCTGGCTGGGGCTGGGCGCGGGCGAGGCGTTGAACGAGCATATCACTGGCGAATACTGGCCGGAAGCCCCAATACGGTTGGAAAAACTGGCCGAAGGGATCGAGATCATCCAGAAGCTCTTTACAGGCAAAGTCTCAAAGTTCAGCGGCAAACATTTCCGGCTGGAAAGTGCCAAGCTCTACACCCGTGGCGAAAAAGCACCGCCAATCTACGTCGCCACTGCTGGCCCGATTCAGAGTGAGCGCACTGGGCGCACCTGTGACGGAATCATTACGGTCGGCGCGGCGGACGAGAAGATCGCGATGCTGATGGGCCGCTTTGAGAAGGGCGCGAAAGAGGCGGGCAAAGACCCGGCCACGATGCCCCGGCTGATCCAACTCCACCTCTCTTGGGCGCAGACGATGGAGGAAGCGACCGAGAACGCGGTCAAGGGCTGGCCGAATGGCGGGATGAACTTTCCGAAGGGCGACATTCGCAACCCCGAAGATTTTGAGGCGATGTCGAAGCTGGTGCGCCCGGAGAACTACAAGAACCGCGTGCTGATCACGCCTGATCTCGCCGAACATACCGCGCACATCCAGAAATATATTGACCTGGGCTTCACCGAAGTCTATATCCACAATACCGGGCCAAACCAGGAAGAGTTCATCAAGGCATTTGGCAAGGAAGTCATCCCTGCCCTGAAGCCCGCCAAAGCCTGAACACCGACCGCCTGACGACTGGAACCGCTGGAGGAACTATGCCGCCGCGCGTGACAATTATCGGCCTGGATGGGGTGCCGGAAATTCAACCGGGCGACGACCTTGCCACCGTTGTACTGAACGCCGTCGCTGCGTCGGACGAGCAGCTCGAGGATGGCGATCTGCTGGTGGTCACGCACAAGATCGTTTCGAAGGCCGAAGGGCAGTTGATCGATCTCCGTACCGTCGAACCATCGGGGCTGGCCCTGCGCCATGCCGAACGATGGGGCAAAGACCCCCGCCAGATCGAAGTGGTGCTACAAGAAGCAGCGCGGATTGTGCGGATGCAGGCGGGACTGATCATCGCGGAAACGGCGCACGGTTTTGTCTGTGCCAATGCCGCCGTTGATGCGTCGAATGTAGCCGCGCACTTCGTCTGCCTGTTGCCGAAAGACCCCGACGCCTCGGCAGCCCGCCTGCGCAGGGAACTTCACGCCCACACAGGACTCGATATTCCGATCATCATCTCCGATTCATTTGGTCGGGCCTGGCGCTATGGAATCACCAATGTCGCGATTGGGCTCTCCGGCCTCTCGCCATTAGCAGACTATCGGGGCCAGCAAGACGCGCAGGGACGCACGATGCACGCCTCGATTCTGGCCGTGGCCGATGAACTGGCGTCCTCGGCGGAGTTGGTCGCCAACAAGGTCGATAATCGACCGATCGCGCTGATTCGTGGCTACCACTTCACCCGCGCCGAAGACACCACCGCCCAGGAACTGTTGCTCGACCCAACCCGCGATCTGTTCCGCTAACAAACTGGCAAACCACTTGTGCCCCTGCCCCACCTTGCAAGGTGGGGCAGGGGCGTGTACTGTAGCGTTCTGATGCTCGGCCAGAAAGGGCAGAGGGGATGGATACGCTCGCTCACGCCTTACAACTCGACCTCGCGCTGCGGATCCTGGCTGCCTTCATTGCTGGCGCCCTGATCGGGATCGAGCGTGAACGGCGGGCGAAATCGGCAGGGTTACGGACGCATATGCTCGTTGCGGGCGGTTCGGCGATCTTCACCATTGCCTCAATGACGCTATTCAATCCTGGCGACCCTGGTCGAGTAGCCGCGCAGATCGTCACTGGTGTTGGTTTTCTGGGAGCGGGCGCGATCCTTCGCCCTGGTACCTCGGTAACTGGGCTAACCACAGCAGCGACAGTCTGGGTAGCGGCAGGGATCGGGATGCTCGCGGGCGGCGGAGCCTATCTGCTCGCCTTCTTCAGTGCCATTCTGACGGTCGTTGCCTTACGGATGCCGCACAAGTGGTTACGCAGAAACCACCACCCCGACTATGATCATGAGGAGGAAGAGGAGGAAGACGAGTCGGCCCGCTAACTGCACGGAGAACAGTAGGAATATACCATTGTGGAAGGAGTAGGAATGACCAGTCCATTAACCCCAGAGATCTTAGTCTACGACCTGAAAGCAGTTGGTGATCCCCAGATTTCCCCCGATGGGAGCCGTCTGATCTACACGCTGGCGCAGGGGGAGCGCGGCCAGGAACGCGGCACCAGCCAGATCTGGCTCTGTGACCGTGATGGCAGCAATGCCCGCCAACTGACCGGCAGCGGCGACCGCAATGGCGGTGGGCGCTGGTCGCCAGATGGCAGCCAGATCGCCTTTGTTTCTGACCGCAAGGGCGGGAAGGACAAGGAAAAAGGGGCGGGGATCTACGTGCTGCCAATTGGGCAGGGTGGCGAAGCCCGCGAGATCACGCGCCACGCCCAGGCGATCGGCGATCTGGCCTGGTCTGCCGATGGGCAATATCTCGCCTACACCACCAATTACGACCCGGAAAATCCCGATGAAAAACCAGCAGAGGAAGGGGCCGCGCCAAAGGTGCGCGTCACCCGCCGGATCGACTATAAGCAGGATAACCGTGGCTACCTCCACGATCTGCGGCAACAGGTGTTCATTGTCGAGGTCGCCAGTGGCGAACGCCGCCGCCTGACTGGTGACGGGGAAAATCCCGCCGATTACAACTTTCCGCAATGGTCACCCGATGGGAAGACGATTGCGGCAATCCGCCCAAACCACAATGGGATGCAGGGACAACTCGCGCTGATTGATCTCGTTACTGGGGGCCAGACGTTGCTCGGCCCTGAAGAAGGGACAATCGGGATTTGGGCCTGGTCGCCCGATGGCGCGAAGCTCCTCTACTCAGGCGATACCACCCAGACGTATCAGGGCGATTTCTTTGTCTATACACTTGCGGATGGTAGCACGAAGCGGCTGACCGACGATCTACCAGTGGTACCAATCTCTGGCTTCCCAACGATCGCCAGCCCAGTCGTCCCCGTCTGGCTCGATAATCGCCAGGTACTTTTCAGTGGCGTGCGGGCCGGGGCAGCGGGCGCATATATCATCGATTGTGAGCAAGGGGGCCTGGAGCCAGTGAAAACCTGGCAGGCGATGACCGGCCAACTGACCGTCAGTGGCGATCATCGCTATCTGGCCCACGACTATTCGTCAGCCAGCACCCCCAGCGAGATCGCGATCACTGATATTCAGACGGATGAAACAACGATCATCACCCACTACAACGACGAACTCCTGGCTGAACATCCCACCAGTGAGCCAGAGTTATTCACGATCCAGCGCGGCAACTACACGATTGAGGCCTGGATCCTGAAACCCGCCAACTTTGATCCACAGCGCCGTTACCCCATGATCCTCGATGTACATGGTGGCCCGAATGGCTTCTATGGCTGGGGGTTCAACGCGCTCCAACAGGCGATGGCAGCGGCGGGCTTTGTGGTGGTCTACGCCAACCCGCGCGGCTCATCCTCCTATGGCCGCGAGTTCACCCAGCAAGTCTTGCGCGACTGGGGCTTTGAAGACTTCCAGGATCTGATGGGCGTGGTTGATAAGGCCCTTGAACAGCCCTATATCGACCCCAACAAGCTGGGAATCTTCGGTTACAGCTATGGTGGCTACATGACTTCCTGGACGATTGGGCAGACGGATCGGTTCAAGGCGGCGGTCTGCGGCGCACCATGCTTCGACCTCGAATCATTCTACGGCACCAGTGATATTGGACACACCTTCGGGCGCAAACAGTTCGGGGCGCGCCCGTACGAAGATACGGAGTGGTACAAAGCCCACTCGCCATCAACCAATATTCACCGCGCCACAACGCCGACGCTGATCGTCCATGGCGAGGAAGATCATCGCTGCCCGATTGGGCAGGGCGAGCAACTGTTCATCAGCCTGCTTGATGCGGGAGTCGAAACCGAGTTTGTGCGCTACCCAGGCGGTTCACACCTCTTCCTGCGGGGTGGCCCAGCTTCCCACCGCGAAGATTTCATGAAGCGGACGATCGGCTGGTTCACCGATCACTTGGGCTAACGCAGCCATCCACCACTAGGACGCACAAGAGGGCGGGCCGTTTGCAAACGGCCCGCCCTCTTTGCATCAACAGCACGCAACTAATCAGGCGTGCGTTGGTTGCTCTGGCTGCTCCTGTCGCCAGATCAGGTAGGAGTAGAGGATCATGATCGTGACCCCCAACACCGCGCCAATGAAGCTCAGGATCGTCATCGCTGGCGTGTTGACTAGACCAGCGAGGATAAATAATGCACCCATGATGATGAAGATCCAGCCACCAAGGCGATGGGTCTTGCCCCAAACGCGGTCACTGGAAATCGTCCACGGTGTACGGATGCCAACAAACCAGGTTGGGCGCAATTTCCCCATTAGCGCACCAAGGACGATGAACAAGATGCCCACCATCAACGGCACAACCCGATTGATACTCAGGGGATAGCCAAGACTGTTGAGGATTGTGAATCCTTGCAAGGCAACCAGAAAGACCATTATGGCAAAGCGCAACACAGTGTAAGGACCAACGAAGTTAGCATAGTTCACCCGTTTGGGATCCAGGCGTGGCGCCACCAGCAACAGGCCATAGATCAACAACGACAGGATGGGAAAGAGCAGTAAACCTTCGGCTCGCCCACCATAGCGATCAGGAGTACCGTCGATCCCCCAATGGACGGGTATCCGCTCAGGCACCCGCGACCAAGCCAGGGCCGCCATCAAGAAGCTCCCGACTAATAACACCCAGAACGGCCATTCACGACGCCAGAATTGCATCACTTTCCTCCTGTCTTGAGTGGATCGCTTGCCGGGACCACCGTATCGGGTTCGCCGGGTTGGTCGTGGTTGCCTTTCCCCAGCAGCCCTAGAATTGCCGCAGCCACTTCCTCCACCGCGCCAATACTCAAGCTGTAGAGGATCGTGGTGCCACGCCGTTCGGCAACGATCAGGCCCGCCTGCTTCAGAATCGCGAAATGCCCCGAAAGGGTCGATTTTGCCAGCGGGAATCGCTCGGCAATCTCGCCAGCACTGAGGTCGCCATCACGCAAGATCCGCAAGATTTCGCGGCGCGTCGGGTCGCCCAGCGCCCGAAAGAGTTGATCGATGATTGTGGCCTACCTCCACGATAATTCGGTATTTCGCCAACAACCGAATTATACACCCAAACCGGCAGGCGCGTCAACTCCCACCATATCGCCAGGGGCTACTTCCCGCTAGTGGAAGTAGCCCCTGATTACACTGTACTGCGTGTTCTGTAATGCAGGAAGCGATGGTATTAGTCAGCGGCGTGGGCCAGCGCACCCTGATCGAGGGCCGCCAAGATCTTCGCCACCAGTTCCCGCGCCGACTCAGCGCTCAGTTCAACCGCCACCCGTACGGGCGCACCATCGGCAGCGTTCACGAAGTCGATATTCAGACTGTGATCAAGTGGCGCATGGTAAGGATGATCAAAGTAGATTGTAGCGGTGTCAATCGTCATCCAGCCCGCAGCCCCTTTCGCACTGCCGACCACCTTGACCTGTTCGGTAATATAGCTACACATCGTTGTGCCTCCCTCCTCTCATCCAGGTAGCGCTGGTCAGTTTTGTGCTGATTCAGGGGCGAGATACCGCCCATAGAAGTCGAAGACATTGCCCCAGCCAGCAGTCGCCTGTTCTGGGCGATAGGCGGGGCGATCCACAGCGAAGAAACCGTGCCCCGCGCCATCGTAGCGATAAAATTCGTAGGTCTTACCGTGTTGTTGTAACGCTGCCTCAGTCCGATTGACCTGATCGACTGTGGGATTATGGTCCTCGTTGCCGAAAATCCCCAGCAAGGGGCAACAGAGCGAGGCGGTCAGGTCAATCGGCGCAACCGGGCGTTTCTCGCTCAATTGGGCCGGGTCGTCGACAACCACCTGCCCGCCCCAGCAATCAACCGCTGCATCAATATCGGTCAGGGTACAGGCAGTCAGGTAGGTGTGGCGACCACCAGAGCAGAAGCCGATCACGCCGATCTTTCCACTGGAGTATGGCTGGGTGCGAAGAAAGGCACTGGCCCCAGCGACATCAGCCACCACCTGATCATCAGCAACCCCGCCCTGGGCGCGGGCCTTCGCCGCCAGATCATCGGGGCTCCCCTCACCCAATCGGGAGTAGAGGTGCGGGCTGATCGCGGCGTAGCCATGCTGGGCAAATTTTCGCACGACTTCGCGGGTCCACTCGTCCCACCCCGGCATATGGTGGATCACCACCACGCCAGGGAAGGGGCCAGGCCCTAGTGGTCGCGCCATGTAAGCATCGACCAGATCATCATGCATCCCGCGAATGGTCACCCGCTCAGCCAGCATTCCTTCATACATCGCGCTACTCCTTGTTGAGCCAGTATTTCGCCACCATCACTATACCAGGAGTGCTGAAATCGTGGGGTCGGCAGCCAACGCGGGAACCTTGCGCCCTGATCATTCGTCCTGGTTATGTAGCGTTTCGTATGGTACCCTTGCTATATCACCAACTAGACAGTATCAGGGAGGAAGATCATGGGGCTGGGCGCATTACAACCAATGCACATTATTCTGATCGTGGCGATCGTGGTGATCGTCTTTGGGCCAAGCAAACTACCCGAACTCGGTTCATCCCTGGGGAAAGGGATGCGCGAGTTTCGGAAACATTCCGATGACCTTCAAGAAGCGAAAGAGGCGATGACCTCGGCGATCTCGCTGGAGCCAACCCGTAAGCCCACGACACCAGCTGCCGCGCCACTGCCAGAGAAGCCAGAGCCACGCCACGAAACAGTGACGCTGCAACGACAGGAAATCGACTAGACAGTCAGCAGCACCACGAGTCAACAACAACGCCCCCGATCAGTTGATCGGGGGCGTTGTCTTGGCACTGTCAAGCACGTCGCGACCTAGCGCACCGCCGCCAGACGGCCTTCGTAATAGCGCTGGAACGCCGCTGCACGATTGCGCTCCGCAGGAGACTCCGCAGCAGCCACCAGTGCCGCCTGCTCGCGAACAACCTGTCCCATCAGCATTTGCAGTTCACTGCGATCGAACTCCCACTGCTTTGCCGCTGGTGGTGGCGCACTGCCCGTTACCTGCGTCACCGCTGAGGCGATTTGCTTGCGGCCAACGAACGCCGCACCAACCACGCCAGCCAGCAGTCCTAAGCCAATCCAGACACTTCGCTTCACCGTAGCGTAATCCTTCTATCATCAGGGCGTCGTCACCCCCACACCACGCCCAAACAGCCCCGCAATAGCACAAGTATAACGGAGGGGTGGACGCCCCTGCCCAGATCAGCAGGGGAGTAGCCCCAGCGCACTAGGGATTCGCGTAGATATTCAGCGAAGCGATCATTGGAGAGAAGGTGCTATCGAGGTTACGGGCGTAGTCGCTGTAGGTTGAATTCAGGCGGAAACGCCAGGGCACCTGACCCCGCAACCCCAGCCCGATGTAGGCATAACACAACTGCCCGTTGGCAGCGTTGAAGGTTGCGCCCAATGACGCGAAGGTGAGGCCAGAGAACTGATTCATCCGGGTCACATCAACGCCAGCTTCGGGGTGGCCATTCTTGATCTCGCTGTTGAGGTAGTCATCACGCAGGGCGTCAACCGTTGCTGTGGGCTCCACTTTGCCCGTAGTAGCGATCAGCACCCATAACGCATCTTCAAAAGGTTCGCGTACCCCCGGGCCATAAAAGTAGACTCGCCCTTCATTGGCCCGCGACTCATCCACGGTCCAACCGGGCGGATAATAGATCGAAAATGGCGCCCGCCGATTGCCACTATAGGTCTGCCAGCCCGCCGGAGCCGCGCCCAACGGTGGGGCCGCAGTCGCCACTGGCGAAGCAGCTACCGGCGATCCGGTTGTGACGGTACTGGCGCGGGTCACCGTAGCCGGAACCACCACGGGTGGCGCAGTGGCACTGCTGGCAGGCGTGGCGCTAGCGGAGGCGACTGTTGGCGAGGCTACCGTTACACTGGCGGCGCGTGACGCTGTCGCTAGTGGTGGTGTCGTTGCCTGTACAACGGTACTGGCCGCAGGAGTGGGGCCAGTAGTGGGCGGTGCCACTGTGGAGGTGGCGGCCTGGGTGCTACACGCCGCCAGTAACAACAGAATCAGCAAGAGCGGGCCGAAGGAACATCGCTTCATCCAGAAATCCCTTTCTCCCTGCCAGAGAAGCCTGTCTGGTCTAGCAAGGGTGGCTGGATCTATGATACCATGAGAGTATACGTACACTCAGTATTCGCGACGGAGTGTAACAAGCAATCGCCACGCCGTCCACCACCTTCGCGGGCCAAAGGGAATTCAGGGTGGCATATTTTGTGCTGATTCGGGGTGGCGGTGTTCGGGTGGGTAATCCTCATTCATAGGTGGGTCTGAGAAGCGACACTGATGATGAAGATGGAGGAGCAAGGATGGTAAACGGACGCAAAGATGTTGCGGCATTAGTGATGGAGTTTATCGGGACATTCGCCCTGATTTTCCTTGGAGCTGGGGCGATTATTCTGACACAGGGCAAAGATCTGGTCGCCATTGGCCTGGCGCATGGCCTGGCAATTGCCGTGATGGTCGCCGCAGGGGGGCATATCTCTGGTGGCGTATATAACCCGGCAGTAGCGTTGGGGCTGATGATCGCGGGCAAGCTGTCACTAGTGCGCGGCATATTCTTTATGATCGCCGAACTGTTAGGGGCGGTAGCCGCAGCGGCAGTGCTGAAGGCCAGCCTCCCAGCAAGCATGGTCGACCCGGTAAAATTAGGGGCGACGCTCCCTGGGACTGGGATTCAAGACTGGCAAGCATTGGTTGCAGAAATTGTCCTGACCTTCTTCCTGATGTTCGTCATCTTTGGGGTCGCCGTTGATAAGCGCGGCCCAATCGGCATCGCGGGGCTGGTAATTGGCCTGACGATCACCGCCGACATCTATATGGGCGGCGGAATCAGCGGCGCAGCGATGAACCCAGCCCGCTCGTTTGGTCCGATGCTGGTACAGCAAGAGTGGACCGCCGCCTGGGTTTACTGGGTGGGGCCATTTATTGGGGCCGCACTCGCTGCCTTGGTCTATATGTTCACGATGCTTGACGACCAGCCAATACCTGAAGAAGTGACGAACGTGCAAACGCCAGACCGCCCACAACGCACGAATTCATCATCAGGTCGCGCGGCTGCCCGACGCCGCTAACCGCTGTACCCGACCGACGCAACAACGCGAGTGGCAACGCGCTCATGCGTGTTGCCACTCGCGTTTCCCCCGCGCAGATAGCGGCCCGATCGCCTTGTGCTGCATCTTCACACACGCTAAAATTCTATCGGTAGATCTTGATATATCGAGCAGTTGAGGGCAATTGCCACGTGGTAACACTACAGTTAGCGTCAGCTATCGAGCAACGCGCAGAGTTCATGCCGCTCGCCTCAACCCTGAAGGCGCTCAGCGACCCACTGCGCCTGACGATTGTTGCGTTGCTCGCCCAACGAGAGCATTGTGTCTGCGACCTGATGACTACACTCGCGTTGCCACAGAGTACCTGTTCATACCATCTCGGCGTACTAAAACGGGCGGGACTAGTGCAGGATCGGCGCGGCGAAGATGCACGTTGGGCCTACTATACGTTGGTGCCAGCAACCGCCGCGGCCCTGCGCGAGCAGGTTGATCGCCTGCTCAGCCTCGACAATTTTGACCCAACACCTGCCAACTGCGAGTAGCGCATTGCTGCGGAGTATTGTGGCAACCCGCGCTTGATCATATCAATATCCATTGATGTATCGTGCTATGGGAGAGCAGAAGGGAACGGCATGGTCAGTGACGCGCTGCAAACAAGAGAAGAGCCTACAACGGTGCGCGATGTCGTAGCACGGCTCTCCTGGCTCGACCGCTTTCTGCCGCTCTGGATCTTGCTGGCGATGGCGCTGGGCCTGGGGTTGGGCGCGTGGGTGCCAGGATTGCCCACACTGCTTGATCGGCTGCGGGTAGGCACAGTATCGCTACCAATCGCCCTCGGCCTGCTCTGGATGATGTACCCGGTATTGGCCCGCGTGAAATATGAGGAATTGCGGCATATCGGCAGCGCATGGCGACTCTTTGGTGTTTCGCTGCTGCTCAACTGGATTATCGGGCCAGTCCTAATGTTCGCCCTGGCCTGGCTCTTTCTCCCCGATTACCCGAACTACCGCACTGGGCTGATTCTCGTTGGCTTGGCCCGTTGTATCGCGATGGTCCTGATCTGGAATCAGTTGGCGGGCGGCAGCAACGAACACGCCGCCGTGCTGGTCGCCCTTAACAGCGTCTTTCAAGTAGTGACGTATGCTTTCTATGCCTATCTCTTTCTGGCAGTCTTCCCGGTCTGGCTCGGCCTAGGCGCTGCCCAGACAGTACCAATCGGCTTTGGCGCGGTCGCAACGAGCGTCCTGATCTTCTTGGGTATCCCCCTCCTCGCCGGAGTAATCAGCCGATTGGTTGGTCTACGCCTCAAGGGGCGGGCATGGTACGATGGCATAGCAATGCCCAAGATCGCGCCAACTGCGCTGATCGCCCTGCTTTTCACCATCGTCATCATGTTCAGTTTGCAAGGGAAAACGATCATGGAGCGTCCGAGCGACGTACTGCGAGTGGCCCTGCCGCTCCTGGTCTACTTCGCGATCATGTTCGGGGTTGCGTTCTGGTGGGGCTGGCGGGCAGGCTTCCCCTACGATCAGACAACAACCCTCGCCTTTACGGCTGCTGGGAACAACTTTGAATTAGCGATCGCGGTGGCGGTTGGTATCTTCGGTATCGCGAGTGGCGAAGCATTAGCGGCAGTGATCGGCCCGCTGATCGAGGTGCCAGCTCTGGTTGCGCTGGTCTATGTCGCACTCTGGTTTGGGCGACGGTTGGGGTTCAGGAAGACCCGCACAGTCCAAACCGCAGATGACCAGCTTGCCCACTCGTGAGCAATGATAAGCAACTTGCCGTAGACCGCACTACTCGGCTAGGATAGAGGCACTGCCAACAGTTGGCAGCAATGGATACCCGACAGCAATGCACAGGAAGGATGGCGGAATGCCCAAGAACGTAATCGCTACCAGCAAAGCCCCAGCCGCAATTGGCCCTTACTCGCAGGCGATCAGCACCAGCGGCCTACTCTTTACTGCTGGTCAGATCCCCCTTGACCCCGCCACGGGCAAGCTGGTTGAGGGCGATATTACCGCCCAGACTGAGCGCGTGATGGAAAACCTGGGGGCCGTCCTCGCCGAGGCAGGCAGCAGCTTCGGTCAGGTCGTGAAGACCACCTGCTTCCTCGCCAACCTCGATGATTTCGCCGCGTTCAACACCGTCTATGCCCGCTATTTCACTGACCAGCCACCGGCCCGCAGCACTGTCCAGGCCGCCCGCCTGCCAGCCGGAGCCCAGGTTGAAGTCGAATGCGTCGCACTGCTCTCGTAGCAGCTCACTCAGCAAAGATAGATCCGCAATGCGCAAGGGGGAGGCCAAACGGCCTCCCCCTTACAGTGCGATCATGATCGATTTCGCCTCAGCCTGTAGTGGTCGTGTTCGGCAATGACTGTCCATCGCCCGTACCGTTGATAACATTGTCGATCACGCCATACGCGCGCGCTTCTTCAGCCGTCATGTAATAGTCACGCAAGGTATCCTGGTGCATCTTCTCCTCAGTTTGCCCGGTGTGCAGCGCCATCAGCGCATTCATTGTCTTCGACAGGCGCAGCGATTCACGGGCCTGAATCTCCACATCGGGGATCGCCCCCTGAAAGCCCGTGGACCCCTGGTGCAACACCACCCGCGCGTTCTGCAAAGCCTGGCGCTTGCCCTTCGTACCAGCCATCAAAATCACCGCGCCCATCGACGCCGCCATGCCCACACAGTACGTAGCAACATCGCAGGAGATAAACTGCATCGTATCGTAAATCGCCAGCCCCGAATAGACCTGCCCACCAGGACAATTGATATAGATCGAAATGTCGCGCTTCGGGTCTTCGCCCGCCAGAAAGATCAACTGCGCCACGATCACGTTGGCGATCTGATCATCAATCGGCGTCCCCAGATAGATAATTCGATCTTTCAGGAGCCGTGAATAGACATCATAAACGCGCTCACCACGACTCGATTCTTCAGTCACATATGGCACACGCTGCATTGACTGTCGCATTCCCAATGCCTCCTCACTTCCAGCGCAACACCCCAGCGTTGTTACTTTACTATCCTACATGAAAGGGTTCTATCTTTCAAGACAATTCAGGGTGCTGCTGGTGGTGGCTTTGCGTCGGATCACCTTAATCGCCTATGATGCCAGACGACGTGAGCAACGAGGTAGTGCGGGATAATCATGACTGAACAACGAACACCGCCAACTGAGTTTATCTGGAGCGAGGATGATAACGTCGCCATGCTTCGCCAGGTGGGTGAACAATGGGAGATCGCTTATGGCTTCGAGGCGACAGCCCATCGCGGACGGCAATTCGTAGTACGACATCAGGTAGCGGACTACGCTGAGGCTGTCCAGCAACTCTGGCAGGTGATCGGTTATTATTTTGCCGCACCAGAACACGCCGAGCGCGTCCGCGTGGAACTTCTACGCGCCGCCGGGCTACCCCTTGGCGAGAGCAAATATCTGCCAGTGCCGAACGCGACGGCACTGACCGCCGCAGGGGGTGGGGTCAGCGGGGCAGAAGAAGCAGTGGCGGAAACTGCCCGCCGCGCCCGGATTCTCAGTGGGGAACCAGCGCCAACAAGATCAACGCTAACCCCGCCCCCAGCCGAGAAACCGCCCTGGTGGAAAAAGCTAGGGCGCAAAAGAGAACACTAACGACCGTCGTTGCTTATCACCACCCGGAGGGATATGGACGATCAGGAGACGGTGCGCCAGGACCCCGAACGCAAAATCGACCAGTTCCGTGAGTTGATCACGCGGGCCACCACCGAAGATCCAGCCGGGGCTGAGCGTCAGCACAAGCGCGGCAAGCTGACAGCCCGCGAACGGATCGATCTGCTCCTTGACCCTGGCTCATTTGTCGAGTTCGACGCTCTCGCCCAACACCGCTCCTACAACTTTGGGCTGGAAGAACGCCGCCCATTCGGCGATGGCGTCGTGACTGGCTATGGCACGATTGCGGGCCGCAAAGTCTGCGTCTTCTCTCAGGATTTCACGATCTTCGGTGGCTCGTTGGGCGAGGTCTTTGCCGAAAAAGTGGTCAAAGTGATGGATCTGGCCCTGAAGCTCGGTGTACCGATGATCGGGATCAACGATTCTGGTGGTGCACGGATCCAGGAAGGGGTCGTGGCTCTGGCGGGATACGCCGATATCTTCCACCGCAATGTGCAGGCATCGGGCGTGATTCCACAGATCTCGGTGATCGCTGGGCCCTGTGCGGGCGGGGCAGTCTATTCTCCCGCGATGACCGACTTTATTCTGATGGTCGAAGGGATCTCGCAGATGTTCATTACTGGCCCGGAGATCATCAAGACAGTCACTGGCGAAACCGTGACCCAGGAGGAACTTGGCGGGGCCAGTACCCACAACAGCACCAGCGGAGTCGCCCACTTCGCCGCTGCTGACGAAGAAGAACTGTTCGCCCAAACTCGCGCCCTCCTCTCCTTCCTGCCGAGCAACAACCTGGAAGATGCGCCGTACTTCCCGCCAACGGATGACCCCGACCGCGCCGACCCCGAACTGGACACGCTGATTCCTGAGCAAAGTAATAAGCCCTACGATATCCTCGATGTGATCGAGCGCGTCGTTGACGATGGCGACTTCTTTGAAGTTCAGGCACGCTATGCCCCGAATATCGTCATCGGCTATGCGCGGCTGGCGGGCCATGCCGTGGGCATTGTGGCGAACCAGCCACGCCATCTGGCGGGGACGCTCGATATTAATGCCTCCGAGAAAGCCGCACGGTTTGTTCGCACCTGCGATGCGTTCAACATCCCGCTGATCACCTTTGTCGACGTGCCAGGGTTCTTACCAGGAACCGCGCAAGAATATGGCGGGATTATCCGGCATGGGGCCAAACTGCTCTACGCCTTCTCTGAAGCGACCGTGCCAAAGCTAACGGTGATCACGCGCAAAGCCTATGGCGGCGCATATTGCGTAATGTGTTCGAAACATATTGGGGCCGACCTGAACGCCGCCTGGCCGCAAGCCGAAGTCGCCGTTATGGGCGCAGAAGCGGCAGTCGGCCTCCTCTTCCGCCGCGAACTGGCGGAGGCCGCTGATCCCCCCGCGCAATCGGCCGCCTACGCCGAAGAATATCGGGCGCGATTTGCTAATCCGTACGAGGTAGCGGCGCGTGGTTATATCGACGCCGTGATCGAGCCAAGCCAGACCCGCCGCTGGCTGATCAGCGGCCTGGAACTTTGCCGTTCAAAGCGCGAGCTGTCACCACCGCGCAAGCATGGCAATATTCCACTGTAGCGCAAGCACGTACGGGCGGGAAAGAACAGCTATGCTGCCCGACACTGGTAGCATACATTGACGGAAAGGTTCAGATGCAAGCGCAGCCGGCAATCCAAATGACCCCAACGCCAACCGCCGCCGAAGCAGCAGCGATAGCTGCTGTGCTGTACACTCATCGTCGCGCTATGCAGCAGGAAGCACTTCCCCCGCTGCCAAGGACTCCGCGCTGGGCAATGGCCGGGCGAATCGCCAGCCATCAGCGTTACGCACACAAACGGGATCACCTGTTGCCTGGGCCAAATGAAGCCGTGCCAACTGCACGCTAAGTCACCCCAAGGAGCCCCATGTTTCGGACGCTGCTGGTTGCCAATCGCGGAGAGATCGCTATTCGGGTGATGCGGGCCTGCCGCGAACTCGGGATCAGCACTATTGCGATCTACGGGGCCGATGAGCAGGACGCCCCCCACACGCGCTATGCCGACGCCGCCTATCTCGTTGAGGCAGGCACAGCGACCCGCCCATACCTGAATGGGCCAGGGATCGTCGCCATTGCCCAGCAAGCGGGCGCAGAGGCAGTCCACCCTGGCTACGGCTTTCTGGCCGAGAATGCCGCCTTTGCGCAGGCTGTCCTTGATGCAGGCTTGATCTGGGTTGGGCCACCACCAGCGGCGATCAGCGCGATGGGCGACAAGATCGCCGCCCGCGCCCTGGCGGAAAAAGCGGGCGTGCCACTCGTACCAGGAACGAATCAGGCGGTGCCAGACGCCGAAGCAGCCGCCAACATCGGCGCAACTTGGGGCTTTCCCCTGGCCCTGAAGGCGGCGGGAGGTGGGGGAGGCCGGGGCTTCCGCGTTGCCCACACCGCTGCTGACGTACCAGAGGCCTTCGCCGCTGCCGCTGGCGAGGGTCAGCGGTTCTTCAACAACCCAATTCTCTACGCGGAGAAATATATCGAAGCCCCCAAACACGTCGAGATTCAGGTGCTGGCCGACCAGCACGGCAATGTGATACATCTCGGGGAGCGCGAATGTTCGGTCCAGCGACGACACCAGAAACTGATTGAAGAAGCCCCCTCCCCGGCTGTTGACGACGCCCTACGTGCCAGAATGGGCGAGGCAGCAGTCGCGTTAGCGCGGGCAGTTGATTACCAGGGTGCTGGCACGCTTGAATTCCTGCTTGACACCAACAACGACTTCTACTTCATGGAAATGAATACCCGGATTCAGGTTGAGCATACAGTGACTGAGGAAGTCACGGGGATCGATCTGGTCAAGGCGCAGCTGCGGATCGCCGCTGGCGAAACGCTCCCCTGGCAACAGGCCGATATCGTCTTGCGGGGCCACGCGATTGAGTGCCGCATCAACGCCGAAGACCCCGCCAGGGGATTCAGTCCTACCCCAGGGACGATCACCACCTACAAAGAGCCGGGGGGGCCAGGGGTGCGCATCGATGGGGCAGCCGAGCAGGGTTTCGTCATTTCACCGCACTACGATTCGATGATCGCCAAGCTGATTGTACGCGGCACTGACCGGGGCGAAGCCATTGTGCGCCTCCAGCGTGCGCTTGGTGAGTACGTGATCGAAGGGGTTGCCTCAACGATTGCCTTCCACCAAACGGTACTGGCCCACCCGATCTTTAGTGCGGGCGATGCCTCGACCGACTGGATCGAGCGCGATGGGATTGGCCGCGATCTGGCGGCGACCACGCTGCCGCCCGCTGCCGAGCAACCAGCGACCACGGCCCATGAGTATACCCTGGAAGTGAATGGCAAACGATTCGCGGTGCGCCTCTTTGCCGATCCTCACGAACCACAACCGCCCGCCACCAACGGCGCGGCTCCTGCCCGCCCGCGTGCCACTGGCCGCAGCAAACGTGGGGGCGCGAGTAACGGCACCGTTGTCAGTCCGATTCAGGGTACCGTGTTGCGCGTAGCCGTTGAGCAAGGGGCTACCGTTGCGGCGGGCGACCTACTCTGCGTGGTTGAAGCGATGAAGATGGAGAACGAGATTATCGCCCCGCAAGATGGCACAGTCAGCGAGATTCTGGTGACGACAGGGGCCACCGTAACTATCGGCCAGCAGATCGCCACGATAGCCTGACCAACGACTAACGAGGAGCATCATGGATCGCAATCAGGCGGCTCAACCAACCTACGCCACCGACGAATTTTACGTTACTGCCCCTGATGGTATCGTCGTTCATCCAATTCCGCTGCCTGGCATTCTGGGACTCAGTGTAGCGGAAGGACGCTTGCCAGTTGGTGAATTTGGCGTGCATACCCACTGTAGCCTGGAACAGGTAACGTATGTCCTGGCGGGGCAACTGCTGGTGACGATGGGTGACCCCGCCACCGGGGCCACAGTCGAATATGCCTGTGGCCCTGGCGACACCATTTCAACACCACCAATGACAACGCTCTCGTACCGCAATCCTGGCCCCGACCTGGTGCGGGTGCTCTATATCTGCGCCCCGCCCTACCCTGCTGATGACGCCGACACCATGGTCGTGGAGCAACACCGTGCCCTGACCACAGGCGAACTGATCGCCGCCACCGCCCGCCTACAACAAACCCAGGCCGCCCTGAACGCGAACTGCACAGCCCTTGCCACGCAGATCGCGGCCTTGCAGCACGCGGCAGCAGAGTAGGAAGCCACAGCGTTCGTTGTCGGCTTATGCAAGTGGTTCCAGGAAGGCGAGGCGATTCCCCTCAGGATCACGGAAAAATGCCAGCGACCCAAAGCTGCCACGCCGTACTTCGCCTTCAATCGTCAGGCCATGCTCGGCGAGGGTCGCCAGCGCCTGCTCAATACTAGGCACAGCAAATTGGAGTAACGTGGGGTGTTGCTCTTTGTGCCGTGGGCCACTGGCAGGCGGCCCGCCCAGTTCGAGGGCCAGCGGTGCGCCAGCCCCACCAAAGGCGACAAATCGCTCGTTTTGCTCGCTGATCGGCAACCCCAACACCTGCTGATAAAACTGCGTCATCACCGTCAGGTCAGCGACATAGGTAATACAGTAGGCCAGCTGCAGGCCAGCTCCGGCGATTGGTTCACGCATCACTGCCCCCTGGTGGTAGCAATTACCGTGGTACCCCCGTAACGATCAGTTTCCCTTCCTGGATCTGCACATCAGTGATATTGTCTGGGAGGTCAGTGGTGAGATTATCGGTATCACTGACCAGATCGATAATACGCTGGCGCAGCGGAGCGGGCAATGGCACCTGCCCCGTATCAATCTCCTCCACGGTTGCAACGAGCTTCCCATTGACCACCGTGACCTTCCCCGTGACAGCAACGGTCACCGGGATAGGGCCACTATGCACCACCCCGCTAGCAATAAAGCGGTCGCGTTGAAAGCGGAGTTGCGGATCTTCAATTTGGGAGATCGTGGGGTCTGATTCATTTTTCAGGGCGGCCACGAGCTTCGAGGTCGCTTCGTCTTGGGTCACCTCAACGGTGACTGGCCCTTTGGCCGCCTGCACTGTCGCGATCTTCTGGTCGAAGCTCACGACAGCGGCACTACTGACCACCACTGGTGTGAGTTGCCGTGTCGCAGCTGGCTGGCGTGTCAGGAACCAAAAGGCCGCCCCGCAGGCCAGAATCACCAGCAATGTAAGAACCCCTACAACGCGAAAACAACCGCGCACAAATACTGCCCCCCTACTCAGGTACCGTGGTGAGCCACTACCACTTACGATTCACGAACCGGCGCACCGATCGACTGCGGCGGGTACTCCCGCTCGGCGACGGGAGCGCTGGCGTGGTCGGTGGCTGCGCCACGAACGGCGCGTGGGCGGGGCAAGGTGCCGAGGCAGATATAGGCCAATGCCCCAAAATAGAGGGTGACAACGGCGCTATGCGCCAGCGAGCTAAAGAGATTCATCCGCGAAAAGACGACCGCCGCGCCACTGGCAGCCTGCGCCAGCAACATGACCAGGGCGATCCCACCCGCCCAGGCCAGGTCTGGCCGGGCTGCCCGCGCCCGCCAGCACCACAACGCCAGCCCGCCAGCCCCCAATGTCAGCAAGAGGGCGGAAAGGCGATGAGTAAAGACGATTCCCACTGGCCCCGCAAAGCCTGGAAAGACCGAGCCATTGCAAAGCGGCCAATCGAGACAGGCCAGACTGGAATCAGTGTGCCGCACATACGCCCCGATATAGACGACCAGATAGGTATAGATCGCGACTGCCCAGGCAGCCAACCGAACGCCTGATGGTACAACACGATCACGCAATTGATCAAAGCCCCGCGCTATTCCCAGCAGGAGAATCGCGGTCAGCAGCGTGCTGGCAAAGGCAACGAGCGAAATCCCAAAATGCAACGCCAGGATACCACCCCTGGCCCACCAGTCGGGGTTCAGCACAGTCAGTGCCCCCAGCATCGCCTGCAACAGCAAGAAGATGATCATCAGCGGCACGAGAACGCGAATTTCTAACCGCCGCCGCCAGAAGGCCAGGGCGCCGATCGCGGCACCCAAGATCAGGAAGCCCTCAACCCCGGTGACTAGCCGATGGCTATACTCGATCGCCGTCTCCACGGCGAACTCTGGCACGAAGCGCCCATTGCAGAGTGGCCAGGAATTTCCACAGCCTTCGCCAGAGCCAGTTGCACTGACGGTCGCCCCCATCACCAGCACCAAAAACATCCCAACAGCGGCAGCAATAGCGAGCCAGATCGTCAGCCGTTGCAGTTGTGCGCGAATCCCCTTCATCTTCTACACCTTTTGTGCAATGCGGCGACTATCGCCAGAATCGTCTTCTTATTATCCATGCTCTTGCGCCAACTTCCCAGGCAAGGCCGCCGGAAGCAGTTAGCACCACGCCGACAGCCAAGCCAGAAATTCCCTATTCCAACCAATAAAACATCACGACTGACCGCCCGATTGACGAACACCGCCTTTGCTTCTATACTGCATCTGTCCATAACACAATGTCGTTGAAGACAGTTCGTTGTTCTTGTAACAGGCGTAACAGTCGCTGTTGACTGGCGTGGGTACACCGCAGCAGTCGAACAATGTCGTTCAAATCGTTGGTGCAATTGTCAGCGTACTCTGACGATCAGTCTACGTGTGGGCTTTTTCCTTTGGCGAACGACAACGACAACACGAGGAGATGGCGATGAAGATGAACGATCCTATCCAGGGGCTAACCAGCGATCTAGTTGCTGGGCAAATCAATCGACGCACGTTTATCCGGCGAGCAACGATCCTGGGCCTCTCAGCCTCGACGATTGGGGCGCTGCTGGCTGCCTGCGGCACTGAAACCCCAGCACCAACAGCCGCCCCAGCCGCCTCTGCCGCCCCAACAGCCACGAAAGCCGCTGCCAGCGCCGCGGCAAGTACAGCGGCGAGTGCAGCACCGAGCGCCGCCGCGAGTGCAGCCCCAGCCACGCGCACGAGCAGTGCCGCGACTCCAGCCAGTAGCGCTGCCCCCAGCGCCAGCGGTAGTACCGCCCCCGCCGCAGGCGGCCCAACGAAGCGCGGTGGTGGTGGCGCCCTGAAAGTACTCTGGTGGCAAGCCCCCGTAGTCCTGAACCCACATCTCGTACAGGGCCAAAAAGATACCGATGCCTCTCGCGTGGTCTACGAGCCACTGGCAACGATTGGCGGCGACGGCAAGTTTGTACCGTTACTCGCCGCCGATATCCCAACCAAAGAGAACAATGGCCTCGCTGCCGATGGCAAGAGCGTGACCTGGAAACTGCGCTCAGGCGTGAAGTGGAGCGATGGGCAGCCGTTCACCGCCAAAGATGTCGCCTTCACCTACACCTATATTATGAATCCCGCCAGCGCCGCCACCACGATTGGTAGCTACAAAACCATCGACAAAGTAGAGGCGGTCGATGATACGACTGTCAAGATCACCTTCAAGGCCCCAGAACCAGCCTGGTTCCTGCCATTCGTCAACCAAAACGGTATGATTCTGCCAGAGCATATTTTCAAAGATGGGCTTGGCGAGGCGGCCAAGAACTTCCCCGCCAACCTGAAGCCAGTGGGCACCGGGGCCTATAAAGTAGCATCCTTCGCCCCTGGTGATAATGTGCAATACGCCATCAATGAGAACTACCGCAACGCCAACGCCCCCTTCTTCGATACCCTGCAACTGAAAGGTGGGGGCGATGCGCCTTCGGCGGCCCGCGCCGTCTTGCAAACTGGCGACTATGATTACGCCTGGAATCTACAAGTTGACGCTGCTGTGCTGACACAGTTGGAATCAGGCGGTAAGGGCGTTGTTGCGGCCAACCCTGGCTCAAGTACCGAGCGGATTCTGGTCAACTTTAGCGACCCTAATAAGGAAGTGAATGGCGAACGCTCGGAGAAGAACACACCACATCCGTTCCAGGCCGATAAGAATGTACGGAATGCCTACGCGCTCGCCTGCGACAAGAAGGCGATTGTCGATACGATCTACGGAAAAGCCGGAGCAATTGGCAATAACCTGCTGTTCAATCCACCGCAATACAATTCACCAAACACCAAATCAGAGTTTGACCTCGCCAAAGCGAACGCACTGCTCGACGCCGCAGGCTGGGCCAAGAGTGGGCAATATCGCGCCAAAGGTGGCGTACCGATGAAGATCACCTACTCCACCACAGTCAACGCAGTGCGCCAGAAGACCCAGCAAGTGATCAAAGACGGCTTGGAGAAGATCGGGGTGCAGGTTGAGTTGAAGTCGGTTGATGCAGCGGTCTTCTTCGCCCCTGGCTCTGGTGGCAACGCCGATTCCGCCGCCCTGCTCTACAACGACATTGAGATGTACACCAACGGGAATGTCTCGCCCGATCCATTCAGCTACATGGAAGGATTGACCACCGCCCAGATCGCCCAGAAAAGCAACCAGTGGGCTGGAAACAACTATATGCGCTGGTCAAACAAAGACTACGATGCGGTGATCGAACAATTGAAGACCGAACTCGACCCCGCTAAGCGCATTGAACTGTTCATCAAGGCGAACGATATTGAGGTCAATGACTTCGCCGAGATCCCGTTAGTGGCCCGAAAGAACGTCTCTGGCATGATCAAGGGCCTAAAAGTGGGCGACTACACCCCGTGGGATTCTGAGCTGTGGAATGTGGGGAACTGGACGAAAGGGTAGCGTTACCGTTCTAAGACCTCCTATCGGTATTCCTCTCAGTCATAGTAAAGACGATAGGCTGACGTAGAGCGTCAGCCTATCGTCTATATCCTCGCTATCATCGTCCTATGAAGATATCTATACTAAACAGCGATAATATAGATTTGTTCATAAGACGGAAATTCGCCTCTGCTGCCCTCCCACACATTCCCCTGATCACTAATATATACTGGTGTTGCCAAAAACGGAACATTTCGCTACTCTTCAGCGTTCATCGCGTGAACGACTGACGCAATGTGCGTCAACGGGGCAGGTGCTTGCCTCGGTGTTGGTAAGTGGAGGTAACATGACTGAGCGCGATCCATTGCAACAACTGACCCGTGATCTTACCGCTGGCAAACTCAATCGGCGCGATTTCATTCGGCGCGCAGCAGCCTTAGGCATTTCAGCCTCGGCCATTGGCGCGCTACTGGCTGCCTGCGGTACCGCGGCCCCCACTCCTGGCGCTTCGACCGCTCCTTCAACAGCCGCTGGTTCAACGGCACCAAGCGCGTCAGCAGCCGCTAGCGGTTCAACCGCCCCTTCTGCTGCGGCATCAGCCCGCGCCACGGCAAGCACTGCCCCGAGCGCCGCAGCCAGTGCCACACGCGCTGGGGCCACGCCAGGCGGCACCCCCGCAGCCGGTGGCAGTGGTGTTCCTGTTGCTGCACCGCCCGCCTCACCGGGCAAGCGCGGTGGCGGTGGCACCCTGAAGATGCTCTACTGGCAGGCACCCACAGTATTGAACACCCACCTCGCACAGGGAACCAAAGACCAGGATGCTTCACGGCCAGTTTACGAGCCACTCGCCACGATCGATGGCGATGGCAAGTTTATTCCCCTGCTCGCTGCCGAGATTCCTTCAGTGGCGAATGGCGGCCTCGCGGCTGATCAGAAGTCTGTCACCTGGAAGCTGAAGTCGGGCGTGAAGTGGAGCGACGGGCAGCCCTTTACCGCCAAAGATGTTGTCTTCACTTATAACTACATCATTGACGAAAAGACTGGCGCAACGACCACTGGCGACTATAAGTCCATCGATAAAATTGAGGCGCTCAGCGATACCTCCGTCAAGATCACCTTCAAGGAGCCACAAGCTGGCTGGTACATCCCATTCGTTGGCGGCTATCGCGGCACGATCTTACCCGAGCATATCTTCAAGGATGGCAAAGGCGAAGCGGCCAAGAACTTCGCCGGGAACTTGCAGCCAGTGGGCACTGGCCCTTACCGGGTGGTGCAGGGCGGCTTCAAGCCCGGTGACTCCGTTACCTATGAATTGAACCCCAACTTCCGCGACGCCAATGCCCCCTTCTTCGACAAAATCGAGTGGAAGGGTGGTGGCGATGCCCCGTCTGCCGCCCGCGCCGTCATCCAGACTGGCGATTACGACTACGGTTGGAATTTGCAGGTCGAGGCGGCCATCCTGAACCAGATGCAACAGACGAGCAGCAAAGGCGCGGTCTTCACAATCACCAGCCCCAACTGCGAGCGGTTGGTGATCAACTTCAGCGATCCGAACAAGGAAGTGAACGGCGAACGGTCGGAGAAGAACACACCGCACCCATTCCTAACCGACAAAGCCGTGCGACAGGCCATGGCCCTCGCCTGCGACAAGAAGACGATTGTGGATGTTGGCTACGGCCAGGGTGGGGCGATTGCCGACAATATCCTCTACAACCCAGCCAACTTCAATTCCCCCAACAACAAGTCAGAATTCAACCTGGATAAAGCCAATCAGGTGTTGGATGCTGCTGGCTGGGCCAAGAGCGGCCAGTATCGCGCCAAGAATGGCGTGCAACTGAGCCTGGTCTACTACACCACGGTGAACACGGTACGCCAGAAGACCCAGCAGATCGTCAAAGATGCCTGGGAGAAGATCGGGATCAAGACCGAACTGAAATCGTCCGATGCCAGTGTCTTCTTTGCCTCCGACTTGGGGAACACAGACACCGCCGCGAAGATGTATGTCGATGTCGAGATGTTTACCAATGGCAACTCCACCCCCGAACCGTTTGCCTACATGGAAGACCTGACAACGGCGAAGATCGCCCAGAAGGCCAACCAGTGGGCCTTTGGTAACTATGGCCGTTGGTCGAATAAGGACTACGATGCGGTGATCGATCAGTTGGAGAAGGAACTCGATCCCACGAAACGGGCCCAACTGTTCATCAAGGCCAACGACATTATGGTGCAGGACTACGCCCAGATCCCCCTGGTCTATCGCCAATCTGTTTCGGCGAAAGCGAAGAATATGGAGATCGGGCCGCTGACTGCCTGGGACTGCGAAACCTGGAATATCGCGAACTGGGTCAAGAAGTAAGTCCAATCAGCGACAACGCATTGTATGGTGCTGGAGAAATATTTCCCCAGCACCATTGTTGCACGTAGCCCCCGCACTTGCGTCTCAAAATCGACCTGCTATACTGCGCCAATCACGGAATCTCCATCGCGAAACGCCTGCTGATTCAGCTTCATCACGGCCTGCCATCCCACTCACGACTATCATCCCGTCAGGCGATATGACCAGGGAATACTTTCTTCCGTAGCGTTGAGCAGTGGATAGGGTAGTAGTAAAGGAGTGGAACCGATGACCGAGCAACCTTCCCAGGAGCAAGCGAAACCGTACCAGTTTGACCGCCTCGCCCAGGCCTTGCAACGGGGGCAACTGGGGCGACGGGAGTTTATTCGCCGCGCTGTGATCACCGGCGCATCGGCCTCAGTAATTGCGACGACCCTCGCGGCCTGTGGCACCGAAGCGCCCCCAACCACCGCCCCAGCTCCCAGCGCAGCGGCCTCAACCGCTCCAGCGGCCTCAGCATCAACGGCACCATCTGCCGCCCCCGCAGCAAGCGCGGCACCGTCAGCAGCAGCGGCAGGCGCAGCCACACCGACTCGCGCCGCCAGTGCCAGTGCCAGCGCGAGTGCCAGCGCGAGTGCTGCGCCAGCCGGGAAACGCGGTGGTGGTGGCACCCTGAAACTCTTGCAGTGGCAGGCGCCAACGATTCTCAATTATCACCTCTCCTCCGGCGTGAAGGACAGCCTGATCTGTCGGGTGATCAATGAACCGCTCGTTTCCTATGGCGCTGATGGGAAACCAGTGCTGGTACTGGCTGAGAATATCCCCTCCAAGGAGAATAACCTGCTCGCCACTGATGGGAAGAGTGTCACCTGGAAGCTAAAGAAAGATCTGAAGTGGAGCGATGGGACCCCGCTGACTGCCGAAGATGTCGTCTTCACCTGGGAATATGTGACCGATAAGGCCACGGCGGCGACCAGCCTGGGACTCTACGAGAACGTGAGCAAGGTCGAGAAGGTGGATGATCTCACAGTGAAATACACCTTCCCTGACCCAAATCCGATCTGGTTCCGCCCAGCCCAGTCGCTGATTATCCCCAAGCATATCTTCCAGAACGACAAAGGCACCCCAGCGCGTAACTCGCCCAACAATCTCAAACCCGTCGGCAGTGGACCATACAAAGTCACCGACTTCAAGCCAGGGGACACCGTTAGCCTGGTGATCAATGAGAACTACCGCGAGGCGAATAAGCCCTTCTTCGATAAGCTGGAGATTAAGGGCGGTGGTGACTCGGCCTCATCCGCCCGGGCCGTGCTGCAAACTGGCGATTATGACTACGCTTGGAACCTCCAAGTGACTGACACGGTCTTGAAGCAATTGGAGCAGAACGGGAAGGGCGTGGCAGAATTCATTCCGGCGCTCGGCTGCGAACGGATTGCCCTGAACTTCACCGATCCCAATAAGGAGGACCCCGCCACCGGGGAACGTTCCTCAGTCAATTTCCCCCATCCGTTCCTCAGTGATCTGAAGGTACGGCAGGCGCTCGCCCTGGCCTCTGATCGTAATGCGATTGTCCAAAGCCTCTACGGACGCGGTGGTGATATTGGGATCAATCTGCTGGACGAGCCGCCACAGTTCCGCTCGAAAGCAAATACCGCCGAGTACAGTATTGAAAAAGCGGCGGCGCTGCTGGATGGGGCAGGCTGGACGAAGGGGGCCGGTGGCATACGAGCCAAGGGCAGCGTGCAGATGGCGATGGTCTTCCAAACCTCGGTGAACGATGTACGCCAGAAGACCCAGCAGATCATCAAAGATGGCTGGGAGAAACTGGGGGTCAAAACCGAACTGAAAGCGATCGACTCCGCCGTCTTCTTCGCCTCCGATGCAGGCAACCCCGATACGCTCACCAAGCTCTATGCCGATGCCGAGCTATACGCCTCAACCTACAGCATTGACCCGCAATCGTATATGCGAAACTATCACACCAAATATATTAACCAGAAAGCAAACAGCTGGTCACTCTCGAACGTTGGCCGCTACTCAAACCCCGAATACGACAAGCTCTTCGACCAGGCATTGGTCGAGCTTGATGAGAACAAACGGGCGCAACTCTTTATCCAGATGAACGATATTGTCGTCAAAGATATCGCGCATATTCCGCTGGTTGCCCGCAAGAGCGTCATTGGCCGGATCAAGACCTTGAAAGGGGTCAACGTGTCCCCATATGACACTGACTACTGGAATATCGCCGACTGGAGTCGCTAGGGCGTTCTCGTTCGTCAGTAGGCAAATGTGCGGGCAGGAGAACCCATTCCTCCTGCCCGCACTGTGCCGAGGGGATCGCCCCAACCAAGGAGCCAGACGCCGATGACAAAACGCCCCCAGCCAGCGACCAACCCACTCAGTGCTGCCGAAATTACCGCGCTGGTCGCCGCCGCCCGCGCTGCCCGTGAACGCGCCTACGCTCCATATTCCCAATTTCGGGTTGGCGCAGCGTTGCTCACAACGGCGGGCGAGATCGTCAGTGGCTGCAACGTCGAAAATATCGCCTATGGTCTGACGAACTGCGCCGAACGGACAGCGATCTTTACCGCCCGCGCCGCTGGCCTCCTTGGTTCTGCGCGTGGTGGCCCAGCGATCCGGGCCATCGCTGTTGTCGCCAAAGGGCAACAACCGCCAACCCCCTGTGGCGGCTGTCGGCAAGTGATCGCGGAGTTTGGCCCAAACTGCCAGGTTATCTGCGAAAACCTGCGTGGCGAACGGCAACTCTTCACCCTCTCCGACCTGCTCCCCAACGCCTTTGGGCCGTGGTAAGCTGCCGCCCATCCATCAATGGCGCGGATAACACTGCGCGCAAGCCGCTTGTGTGGCGCATCATCCACCCCAGCCATAGCCAGCCTGATATACTATTGACGCTCTATCGTGCAGGGTAGGGACACCGCTGCACGATATTGGCCGTAAGTATGACCCGGTCGTCTGCATACTACGTCAGACGACTGCGAACGGATCGATTTGCCCTCTGGCAAGGCCAGCGTGCTTTGCCAGAGCTAGTGATGACTGGATACGCGCATATGCAGCCAACTCTTGCCAATACCCTTGATCTCCACACCTTCTCAGTTTCCGCCATTCGGGCATTAAATATGGCCGTGATCATCGGGCGGCGCTACAAAGCCGCGGCGGTGAATAGCGAACAATTGTTGCTCGCCTTGCTCAACCAGACCGATGGCAACGCCAATAAGATTTTGCAGCACTTCGGGGTCGATATTTTCGCCCTGCGCACTGCTGCCGAGAATTACCTCAACCTACCCAATAACACCCCACCCTCCGATCTCTTTTTTGAGGCCGATGGTGGTGAGCCAGTGCCGCTCTCCACAAATCTTGCGCTGATTCTCGACCGCGCCAGGATTATTGCCGACAACTATCGGCTGGCCTGGGTCGGCACCGATCACCTACTCGCGGCACTCGTCGCCGTTGAAGGCCCCGCGAGCGCGATTCTGAAGCGCTTCAACATCACCACCGAACAGATCAGCGAAGCCCTGACTCAGATCAACGGTGGCAAAGGCTCGATTGCTGGGGAAGGGAATACCACGATTGTCGCGGATCTGGTGGCGATGGCGAAGGGGTTGACCTGGGTACGCGTCTTTGAGCGCACTGCGCCACTACGCGAACTGGTCAACATTTTGCTCCAACGCCGCCGCAACAGTGTGCTACTGATCGGTGAGCCAGGGTCAGGGCGGCGCAGCCTCGTTTCTGCGCTGGCGCAACTCGCCGCCCGCGATCAGTTGCCCAGCGGACTGGGGAAAGGAATCTGGGCACTCCAGCCAGCGGCGATGCTAGGAAACCCGGAAGCCAATATCGAGATGGCGTTGCGGGTTGCCGATGGGGGGATTCTGCTGATCCCCGACCTCCCGCTCTTTTTCGGCGGTGGGACGTTCCCAGGCTACACCGAAGCGGGTATGGCAATTCGCACTGCCCTGACGGACAAACGCCTGCGCCTGATCGGGACGACTTCTGCGCCGGCCTACAACAAGTGGCTGGAAAACGATACCTTGCTGAATGAGGCGGCAGCCCCACTGCAATTTGAGCCGCCAACCGTACAGGAAACCCTGGAAATCCTCACTCTGCACCGACCAGCGTTTGAGAAAGAATATAGGCTCACCTTTGCCCCCGATGCCCTCAGCGCGGCGCCCGCCCTGGCCAAGCAATATCTGCCAGGGGCGCTACCATCGACAGCATTAGCCGCAATTGAGCGGGCCTGCGTGCTGGTGCAACTGGCTGGGGCCAGTGTGCCAGAACTGCGCACTGACGGTGTCGCCCCTGATCCCGTCGTCAACGCCAGTGATGTTGCCGCCGCAGTCGGCGCAATGAGCGGTGTGCCAGTCGGCCAGATGGTGGGGCCAGAGCGCGAACGGCTGGCGCGGATGGAAGAAGAACTGCACAAGCGGGTGATCGGTCAGGACGAGGCGATTGCGGCGATCAGCCGCGCCTATCGTCGCGCCCGCGCTGGTTTCCGCGATAACAAGCGCCCGATTGGCTCGTTCCTCTTTCTCGGGCCAAGCGGGGTCGGCAAAACAGAAGCCGCTCGTGCCCTGGCTGAGTTCCTCTTTGGCACCGAGGACGCGATTGTGCGGATCGATATGTCGGAGTATGGCGAGAAGCATACGGTTGCGCGGTTGGTTGGGGCGCCTCCTGGCTACGTTGGCTACGATGAGGGGGGCCAACTCACCGAGCAGGTACGCCGCAAACCAAGTTCGGTGGTGCTCTTTGATGAGGTCGAGAAGGGCCACCCCGACGTGTATAACCTGTTCTTGCAGATCCTCGATGATGGCTGGCTGACCGATAGCCGGGGCCGCCGGATCGACTTCCGCAACACGATCATCATTATGACCTCAAACCTTGGCACCGAATATATCCTGGCGGAAGGGACCGACCACGCGGGTGAGGCATTGCCAGAGGAGACCCGCGAGCAGATCGACGATGTGCTGCGCTCACACTTCCGCCCGGAGTTTCTGAATCGCATCGACAAGATCATCACCTTTACCCCATTGAGTCGCGAGCAATTGGGCCAGATTCTCGACCTGAGCCTGACCAAAGTCTATGGGATGGCGGCCTCATCTGGGCTGCAACTCTCCCTAACCGCAGCGGCGAAAGAGTGGCTACTCGATCAGAATACGCAGCCGGAGTTTGGCGCTCGGCCAATTCGCCGAATCGTGCAAGACTTTGTACAAGACCCCATTGTTGATGGCCTGACCGATGGCGCATTCACGTTTGGCGATACCTTACAGGCAGATGCTCCCGCCGAAGGTGGGACAGGGCTTGTATTTACCAAATCAGCTACCGAAATCGCGCCAACTGCCGACCCGATCACCCCCGAAACGACAGCGCCCGAAGCGCCCGAAGTGCTGGCGAGTGGGGCTGATGCCGCCGTTGAACTGCCTAAAGAAGCGAAAGGGGCTGTGGACGAGGCTGGAGAGTAGCGCACAAATGCAGGTACACGGCAAAACAATCACCCCAGCAACGACGCGGCAGGGCAACACCACGCCGCCGCGCTCGCTGCTGGATCAGATCTATCTGCTGCTCGAACAGGCATATGGCGTACGCAAGAATGATCCATCGGGCGATCCGCTCGACGGTTTGATTGGGACGATCCTCTCGCAAGCTACCAGCGACATCAACAGTAGCCGCGCGCATCAAGCATTACGCGCCGCCTATCCAAGCTGGCAGGCAGTGCTCGCCGCCCCCGCTGAAGCACTGGCTGAAGTGATCCGCAGTGGCGGGTTAGCGAACCTGAAGGCCCAGAGAATCAAGGAAACGCTCGCGGCAATTCAGGCCGAGCGGGGCGCGCTCGATCTGGGTTTTCTGCGCGATCTGGCACCAGTGGCAGCCCGTGATTGGCTACGGCAGTTACCAGGGGTTGGCCCCAAGACAGCCTCCTGTGTCCTCCTCTTTGCGCTGGATCAGCCGATCTTGCCCGTTGATACCCATGTCCACCGCGTCGCCAAACGCCTTGGACTGATCGGCCCGAAGGTCAGTGCGGAGAAGGCCCACGACTTGCTGCAAGCCCAACTACAACCAGAGCAGGTCTATGAGTTCCACGTCAACATGATTACGCATGGGCGAAAAGTTTGCCACGCCCAACGCCCAGACTGCCCAAGCTGTCCGCTCGCGCTGCACTGCGCGTACTATCGTGGGCATTACGCAACGGCGTAATGCCTATCATTGCAGCAGCGAGGGCACAAACGTTTGCTGCAACGTATCGACCAGCCCCAAATCAGTCAGCCGATAGAAGGGGGCCACCGGGAGTCCCAGGCTGGAGATCGAGAGGATTGGCGATGGCCCAGCCAGCCCCAGCGATCGCGCCACTGCATTGAACGCCCGCACTTCGGCAGCGATGGTGGCGATTGGCGCGGTCGAGAGCAAGCCGCCAATCGCCAGCACCACCGTTGCCAGTATCTCGCCGTTACGGGCCAGCGCGGCACCGCCGCCATTCGCCGCGACTGCGGCCACTGCCGCCGCCATATCTTCGGGCGTGCGACCAGCGACGATTAGGTTGTGGCTATCGTGGGCGATCGTCGTGGCTAACGCCCCTGCGCGCAGCGGTAGTCCACGCAATAAGGCCAGCGATGGCGGGTGCGGTTGTCCATGACGCGGCACGACGCTGAGTAATACCAGATCGGCAGGGAGTGATTCGGCCAACGCGCCATTAGCAAAGCGTAGCTCGATCTCGGCCAGGGTTGTTGTACGGATCGGGTCCATCGCGATCACTGGCAGGGTCAGCGTGCCATTGTGACCGCCACCAGTGGGGCGAAAGTTTTCCGCTGAAATTGTCGTACCCAGGCGTACGCTATTTTCCACTGGTGGCGGCACTGGATCGGCAAAGGCGGCAAGCAATTCGCCGTTGTGGGCAACAATATTGCCGCCTGCAATCACGACTGCCGCCCGCAGATCAGCCAGTGACTCCACCAGCACAATATCCGCCAGCTTGCCCACGGCGATTGCGCCAAGATCGTGTAATCCATAGCGCGTCGCCCCGTTCAGCGTGGCGATCCGCACAGCCAGCGCGGGGTCAACCCCATTGGCGATCAGCACCCGCACGCCCCGATCCATATGCCCATGCTGCAACAAATCATCTGGATCAATATCGTCGGTGCAAAGGGCGACATTCCAGGGGAGTGGCACAGCTTGTACCGCCTGCGCAAGATAGGCCGCTGTATGCCGAAAGGTATTCTCGCGCCCGTAGACCCACATCCCAGCGCGGAGTTTCTCGACCATTTCTTCGGGGCCACGGCACTCGTGGTCAGAGTCCACCCCAGCAGCGAGATAGGCGGCTAACTCGCGCCCTGCCAGCAACGGGCAATGCCCTTCCAGGCGCTTGCCACTCGTCAACCCCGCTTCAACAATCGCCGCTGTACGTGGCTCCTGCTGCACAACACCGGGGTAATCCATCAATTCGGCGACACCGAGCATCCGCGGCCAGGTCAGCATCTCCGCGATCTCTGGGGCGGCAAACTCCGCCCCTGCTGTCTCCACTGCTGGCACCGCTGGCACACTTGATGGCACCGTGGCATAGACCCGCAGTGGCAACCCGGCGCTCGCCTGCAACATATATTCAACCCCAGCCCGTCCGCTGACGTTGCCGATTTCGTGCGGGTCGATCACGACGGTGGTCGTACCGAAAGGCAGAACACCACGGGCAAAGTTCGGTGGCGTTACCATCGTCGATTCGATATGAACGTGCGTATCGACAAAGCCAGGGATCGCAGTCAGCCCGGTTGCGTCAATCTTCGTCGGGGCAGTCAGCCCCCACTGTGACCCTGGATCAATGACGGCGATCCGCTCGCCGACAATCCCAATATCCGCCAGGTATGTTTCCCCGGTATAGACGTTGAGCAGCTTGCCGCCCTGGATCACAAGATCCAATGGGCGGTCGCCCCGCGCCGCCTCAACCAGCCTCTGACGGGTTGCCGATCTATTCGGCACAGTTTCGGCCATCCTCATTTCCTTCCTGCCCCACAGGCAGATCGCTGCTTAGGCACCGATTGCCCGCAGGAAGAGGGCTTTGTAATACGCAACATCAACCGCAGTGACCACATCGACGGCGGCAACCGCCGTTGTCCACCACTCAGTCAGGCCCGCCTGTTGGCTTGCCGTGCGCCGATCCAGCACAGTTTGCCCACGGGTAGCCGCGCCAGTCAACTCTACCGTGATCGGGTAGCGTTCCAGCGTCGCGTGCGTCGCATCAAGGGCGATCGCCATTGCTCCCGCATCGCCAATCGCGCAGGCATCGCGCTTGAGATAGCGCGCCACGTAATCGGTAATCGTGCCAACGATCTGCGGGATTGGCGCGGCATTGGCCTGCAACGCCGCGATCTCCGCCTGCGACAACATCAGTTGGCGGAAAGGATCGAGCGGATAGAGGGTGATTGGCAGCCCGCTTTCTAGCACAATCGCCGCAGCTTCGGGATCTTGCCGGATATTGAACTCGGCCAGGGGCGAACTATTCCCGTGCGAAAGATAGGTACCACCCATCACCACAATTCGCGCCAATTTTGCAGCCAGGGCGGGGTAGATACGAAGAAAGGCGGCGATATTCGTCAGCGGAGCCAGCGCAACCAGCGTGATCGGTTCCGAGTGCGTGGCGACAATCTGCCGCATCAACTCCACCGCGTGTTCAGCGACTGGTTGTCGCGCTGAGCGTGATAAACCAGTGTCAGCCATCCCATCGCGTCCGTGCAGTAACGACGGTTCGCGATGCGTCTCGATCAACGGCTGAGCCATCCCAATCGCCACGGGAATCGGCGGGGCCTTCGCCAGATCAAGGATACGCAATGTATTGTCTACTACCTGATCGAGGCTATGATTCCCCGCCACACAGGTGATTCCCAACACGTTCGCCGTGGGCGATAACAACGCCAATAGCAGAGCCAGGGCGTCATCATAGCCAGTATCAACGTCAACGAGCAGGGGTGTCGGCACTGCCGACACCCCTGCTTGCTGCTGGCTCACGATTTCGTCCAGTTCGCGAGATTCCAGGTGAGGGGGCTCCACGGGCAATCTTCGAAGCCCGCTAACCCGGTCACATAGCCATACGCCTGCTTCCGGCTGACCAAAGGCAGCGCGGCAGCATCGTCATAGAGCAGTTTGTACTCGGCCTTCATCAGCGCGGCCCGCTTGGTGGCATCAAGTTCGTTGGTCGCCTGCTGCGCGAGTTTATCGTATTCGGGGTTTGAGTAACGGCTATCGTTATTCAGGCCCCAGTTATTCGCCTTCTGTGGAATCTGCGCGGTGGTGTAGTAGTCTAGGAACCGCTGCCCATCGGGACTACCCGACGAACCACCATACATTTCCCAATCGGCATAGAACTTCTTCGCGGTATCATCGTTGCCGGGGTTGGTGGAGAAGAAGACGCCAGACTCGATCGCTTTCAGTTCCACCTGCACGCCAAGCTTATCGAGTGAATCTTTGAGTAGCTGCTGGGTCTTCTGGCGCACCGAGTTCACCGTGGTCTGAAAGAGGATCTTCAGTTGCACGCCATCTTTGGCGCGGAATTGCCCAGTCTTCTTCCAACCCGCCTCGTCAAGTAACTGTGCCGCCTTCTCCAGGTTGAACTCCCAGGTCAACCCTTCTGGCAACGCCGAAATTGGCGAATTCTGAATCAGCGGCCAGGGCTCGGCAGTTTGCCCATAGAGCGCTTCACTGATCGCCTTGCGGTCAGCAATCAGGTTGAACGCTTGCCGCACTTTCTTGTCAGTGAGGAACGGATGCGGATTCTTGATCGACGACCGTTCGCCATCAGTCTCCTTATTGGGGTCGGTGAAATTGAAGATGACCCGCTCAACCCCGGCCCCAGGTGTCAGGCCAAGTTTCGCCCGATTACCGCCCTGTTGCATGATCTGATTGAGAATCGCGGGCTCCACCTGCAAGTTCCAGGCGAAATGATAATCGCCAGTCTGGAAGACGGCGCGGGCCGCCGAAGGCGCATCACCCCCACCTTTCCATTCCACTTTGTCGAACGCGGGGCCATTCGGGTCGCGCCAGTTCGGATTGATCGCATAGGAAACCGAATCACCGGGCTTGAAATCGACGACCATGTAGGGGCCAGTACCAATCGGCTTGAGGTTCCCAGCGTGCGTCTTGGCATTCGCACCAACCGCATCTTTGAAGATATGCTCCGGCAAGATCGCATCGGTGAACGCCAGATACCAGGCGGGATTCGGCGCTTTGAACGTCACCTTCACCGTGTAATCGTCGACCGCCTCAGCGTTCTCAATCGCCAGATAATTGCCCAGGGTCGTCGCGCCAGTCTCTTTGTTCGACACATATTTCCAGGTGAAGACGACATCTTTCGCGGTGAAGGGGGTGCCATCGCTCCACTTCACTTCTTTCTTCAGCTTCCAGGTGACGCTCTTCCCATCGGCAGCAAGGCCACCATTCGCCACGGTAGGAATCTCCGCTGCCAGCCACGGCACCAGGCGATCATTCTTATCGAAATTCGCCAGCGGTTCCAACACCAGCCGACCAGGGTCTGAGTTCTGCCCGCCAGAGGAGAAGTGCGGGTTCATCGTTGTCGGGGCCTGCCAGTAGAGGATCTTCAAAGTTCCTGCTGCGCCGCGCTTTGTTGGCCCAGGGCCAATGCCGCCCGCCGCGCCCAGTGTCGCTGTTGTTGGTGCGCCAAGCCCGCTCGTACTGCCACTTGCCGTTGGTGAAGCGGCGCGAGTGGCAGTGCCAGCCGCCGCTGGAGTCGCCGCGCCACGAGTCCCCGTAGCCGCTGCTGAAGCAGCAGGTGAGGCCGCTGCACTTGGCGCTGCCGAGGCTGCCTGCGATGGTGCAGCCGAAGCGGCGGCAGCGGCAGACGGCGCAGTTGAGGCGGGGGCAGTGGTTGGCGTACCTTCAGCACCACCGCAAGCCGCCAACACCGAGGCGATCCCCGCTGCCGAGCAACCCAGTGCTACTGCGCGCCGAATAAAATCTCGCCGCCCCAATTGCCCACTGATGACCAACGCTGAGAGGTCTTCCGGCACCGTCCGTGGTGCAGTTGGTTTCGCCATTCCTCAGTCTCCTAGCTATCGCTACGTTCCCAGCGGGACTCCCCTATCTAGCACTTCCTATTTTGGAAGTTGTCCTATAATGTTATATAACGGATAACAGACCAGCGTCAAACACCGCCAGATGGACGAGTATCGCGGTAAGAGAATGATCTCTGGCAATAGTGAGGATGGGCAGAAGGGAGGCAAGACGAGAGGTGAGTCTTGAACGAGAAAGCCCAATCGCACTCTATCGGCAGATCGCCGCCGATCTCGCGGCAGCGTTAGTGACCGACTATCAGCTTGGGCAGCGGCTACCATCGGAAAATGCCCTGATGGCCCAATATGCGGTCAGCCGCATTACGATTCGGCAGGCATTAGCCGAACTCGCCATGCGGGGATTAGTGGTGCGTCAGCAAGGGAAAGGCACCTTTGTCGCCGCACCGCAAGGGCCGCAGAATCCTTATCCTCTCACTGGATTGGGCGATCTGTTGACTGCTCAGGGCCTGACCCCAGAGACAACCTTACTGTTCTTTGGCCCCCGTCGCCCCGCACCACCAATCTGCGAACGACTCCAACTAGTGCATGATGAAGCCCTCGCTTTCCAGCGGCTTTATCGGGTGGCTGGACTACCAATTGCCCTGACCGAAGTCTATTACCCGCCCGAAGTTGGTATTATGATCACCGAAGCGGCGGCAGCGGCGCACTCGTCGCAAGCCCTACTCACCGAACACGCGGGGGTAATACTGGGCCACGCCGAACTGCATATCCGCGCAACAGTCCTGACGCCCACAATCGCGACGCTACTGGCCCTGTCGCCAACGGTCCCAGTGCTGATTGAAGAGCGCGTAACGTATTGCACTGCGGGGATCCCCCGTGAACACAGTACCCTCTACCTGCGCCCTGATTGCTGCGAACTGCAACTGACAATTCAGCCGGGACAGTCACTCGCCCGCGCGGTGCAACTACCATTGTCTGTGTAACCAAAAAGGTCAGTACCCCGCCTTCGTATCAACCTCATTCTTCAGCGACTTCCCTTGTAGGAAACGCTTGATATTCTCTGTCAACAAGACGATCCCGCGTTCCCAGAGCAATGGTGTTGCCGCTGCATTATGTCCAGTGACGATCACATTCGGTAGCGTCCAGAGTGGCGAATTCTTCGGGAGTGGCTCTGGGTCGGTCACATCAAGCCCCGCCCCCGCGATCGCCCCATCGCGCAACGCCTTGATCAGCGCATCCTGATCCACAACCGGCCCCCGGCCAACGTTGTAGAAATAGGCGGACTTTTGCATCAGCCGGAACTGCTTCGCTCCGAAATACCCTTCCGTGTCGTTCGTCAGGGGCAACGACAGCACCACATGGTCGGCCTCTCGCAAGAGATCGGGCAGTTCATCAGTCGCCACCGTCTCATCGACTCCAGCGGGAGGCCGCTTGGGATGCCGCTGCATCGCCACGACGGTCATGCCGATACCTGACGCCCGTTTGGCAACTTCTGCGCCAATGTCGCCTAACCCCACGATCGCCATCGTCTGGTCTGTGGGCTCAAATGTGGGTGGGGCTTCAGCGGCCCACTCCTTCCGCTGCTGTCGCGCAAAGAGTTCGGGTAACCCACGCGCAAAGGCATAGAGCATCGCGATTACGTGGTCAGCGATATTCGGCGCGGCAACCCCGCTAAAGTTGGTCAACGTCAGGGGGTGCTTCGCCAATTCTGGCGTCAGCCATTCCTCCACCCCGGCACTCGTCACCTGCACCCAGCGCAACGCCTCGGCTTTGGCTAACTGCGCCTTCGTCAATGGTTCACCCCCCACGAGGGCCGCCGCCGTTGGTAACACTTTCGCCAGCGCGTCGTCGTCAGTCGCGACCACGATATTCGCCTTGGGAAAGTCCGCCCGCAACTGTTTCAAGTAGCGCGGCTCCAACTCCATGCGTAAAACGATTGTTGCGTTATCAGCCATTATTGTCTCCCCAGTTGCAGAGTTTCTTCAATCCACCTGAGTAACGAGAAGCAGGACTTGTACCATCAATTGGCGATAAAGTGATCATCTTTGGGCCAAGCAGAGGAAAATTGACCGCGCAGACTATCCCCGCCCTTGCTCGGCGCGGCTGGCGGCAACCGCCTGCGCTGCAACCTCATCGGCGACGGTAATTGGGTCAACGGTGCGGGTGACCAGGTCAGTTAGGCGCTGCGCGAAATCATCAGTATTATTCAGCAGTTGATTGGTGTAGGCAAGCAAGCGGGCCTGCACCAGTCCCAGCACTTCATCGCGCAGGGCAGCGCGTTCGCGGGCCTGCCAGGAACCATTCGCCTGCATCGCCTCGCGGTGGCGTTCAATCGTTTCAACCAATTTGGCGACCCCTACACCCTGGGCGGCAATCGTCTCGCAGATCGGCACACGCCAGTCACCATCAGCGACTGGGCCATTCAGCGAGAGCATCAGGGCAAGGTCGCGCTTCAGTTCACCAACGCCTGGGCGGTCGGCCTTGTTGACCACCAATAGATCGGCGATCTCCAATACGCCCGCCTTGATCGCCTGAATATCGTCGCCTAACCCAGGCACCTGCAACAGAAGGGTTGTCTGGGCCACCTGAGCGATCTCGACCTCATCCTGCCCGACGCCGACGGTTTCAATAATAATGCGGGTGAAGCCGAACGCATCAAGCAGCCAGACGATCCCGCGCGTGGTGCTGGCTAAGCCGCCGAGCGCCCCACGTGTCGCCATGGAGCGAATGAACACGCCGTCATCGGCCCAGGTCTCCATCATCCGTACACGGTCGCCAAGCGTTGCCCCCCCGGTCAGGCTACTCGATGGATCCACGGCGACCACGGCAACCGTCTGGCCCTGTTCGCGCCAGGTCGTGATCAGCCGATTCACCAGGGTGCTTTTGCCTGCGCCTGGTGGCCCAGTAACGCCGACTACGTGGGCGCGACCAGTGGCAGCGAACAACGCCCGCAACGCCTCGCGGCCCAGGGCAGTGTCGTTCTCCACCTGCGTCAGCAGCCGCGCTAACGCCCGCCGTTCTCCCGCCCGAAAGCGAGCGAGCAAGTCAGGCAGATCCGCAATGGTAAGGCGACGGCTCCGCGCTCGTGGTTGATTGGCCGCTGCTGATTCACTCACGCCGCTTCCGGGTGGCCGACAGCATCACGAATGAAGGTAACAATCTCAGCCAGCGGGGTTCCTGGCCCAAAGACGCCCGCCACCCCCAGTGCTTTCAGCGCTGGAATGTCGGCCTCAGGAATAATTCCGCCCGCCAGCAACACGACGTCGTCCATCCCTTCCGCCTGCAATAGCGCAATGATGCGCGGGAAAAGGGCTAGGTGCGCCCCAGAAAGGATACTCAGGCCGATCACGTCAACATCTTCCTGCAATGCGGCGGCGACGATCATCTCTGGTGTCTGGCGAATCCCTGTATAGATCACTTCCATCCCAGCATCGCGCAACGCGCGCACGATCACTTTCGCCCCGCGATCATGCCCATCGAGTCCTGGCTTGGCGACCAGCACCCGAATGCGTCCCTCCTCAGCCATCTTGCCCCCTTCTCGTGGTCTCGCTTCAGCAATGCCCGTTCGCGTACGCTATTGTACACCTGGAATACGGCAATGCCGAAACACCAGCGCTCACCCCGTGAAGGCAGGAGTCAACCGCTGCGATGGCCCAGACGAATCGCCGCCGCTACCGCATCCTCGCTCGCTGGCGCGAGGAACTTGTTGACGAATTGTTAGCGCGTGGCGGCAACCCGCAAGCCAGCGCTGAAGCCGTTGAGCAATACCTCTTGCACCTGCTCGCCATCTGCCTCTGTGAAACAACACAAGGGATAGCGCCTGGCACGATGACCAGGTTAGCGGCCAGTCCCACAATCAGCGAGGCCGTTGCCAGCGCCTGCCGGCACCTGTTCGGCCTATCAGCGCGCCTAATTCAGCCCAGCGAAGCCGTGCTACGCCCAATTGTGCAACTTCTGGCACAATCAGCCAGCAGCAACCCCGTTGCCCTCACCGCCCCCGAAGATCTCGGCGCGGTGCAGGAATATTTCCACGCCCACCCAAGCCAGCGCGAAGCAGAGGCTGTCAGCAGCCGGAAGGCGGCGGGAATCTACTACACCCCACCGTCACTGGTCGATTACCTGGTACAGCAGACGCTTGCGCCACTCCTGGTCGAGCAAACGCCAGCGCGACTCACCACCCTGACCATCCTCGACCCCGCCTGTGGGGGTGGGGCATTCTTAATAGGCGTCTATCGGTATTTATTGGAGTGGTATCACCGCTATTACTGCGCTGATCCCGCCAGCCACGGCGATACCCTCTGGCGAGACGATGCGGGAAACTGGAAGCTCACCGTGGCTGAACGCCAGCGGATTCTCACCACCCATCTCTACGGCGTTGATCGTGACCCTGCGGCCTTGCACACGACCAGACTGGCCCTGCTCTGCGCCCTCTATCAGGGCACAGCGGAACAATCGCCGCGCCCACTGCCTGACTTACGCCCCAACCTGCACTGTGGCGATGCGTTGGTCGACCAGCGGATCGCCGCACTCGACGGCCTGGGCCAGTTCAACCCTAGCGCACTGACCGCCCTGCGTCCCTTCGACTGGGCCAGCACCTTTCCAGCAATCATGGGCCGTGGTGGTTTCACCGTAGTGCTTGGTAATCCCCCATTTGTTTCGTATTCCGGGCGACAGGCAGCCCCCCTATCAACGCCCCTGCAACACTATTTCCGGCAACACTATCAGCCAACAGGTTGGCCTGCCGCCCACGTCTACTTCATTGAACGGGCCACGATGCTAGCCCAGCGGCGGATCGCATTGGTCGTTCCTGATCAGGTTGGCTATCTAGCGCGCTATGCGCGCACCCGGGCGCTCCTCCCTGAAATTGTCGAAGTGCGGTATTGGGGCGAGGCGGTCTTTGCCAAGGCAGCCACGCCAATCGCCACCTTCATCGCTGATCGCCAGCACCACGGCCCCACCACCGTGATCGACACCAACGGCCAGATAACGCTGATCGACTGTCAGCAGGGTCAGCCGTGGCACACCGCAACGACTTCGCCACTGCTGACCAGACTGTTGCCAGCAAGCGAATCACTCGGCAATCTGGTTGCCGACATTGGAGTGCATACGGGGAACTGCGCGGAAGGATTGCTCAGTCCGCTCACCACTGCACCAGCCAGCGCAGTGCCACTGCTAGAAGGGCAGGCGATCACCCGCTATCGCTGCAGCACGCCCCGCTATGCCCTGAATCTCACCTATCAGCCAGCAGCGGGTGACTATTTCACGATCTTCGCCCCAGCGCGCTACCAGGCCGCCCTGTTCGTCATCCGTCAGACGGCAGCCTACCCGATTGTTGGGCCACGCCAGCACGCGCTCTACTTTCGCAACTCGCTGATCGGCCTCTTTGCCCCCACCGATGGACGGGCGATTGAATACCTGGTGGGGCTGCTCAACTCGCGCCTCTGCCGCTATCTCTATCAACTACTCGCGCGCGAGGTTCGGCAGCGACTCTTTCCACAGATCAAGATCGGCACCTTACGTCGGCTGCCAATCAAGCGGCTCGACCTCACCAGCGCTGCCGACCGCCACGCACACGACCAGATCGTTGCCAGCGTGCGCCACTTACTTGCGCTCCACGCCGCCACGCCCGATGAGGCCACCCACGCGAATCTCACCAACCAGATCAGGGCCATTGATCAGCAACTCGACCAGCAAATCTACCAACTCTACGGCCTGACTGAGGCTGAGATCGCCCTGGTGGAGGGGGCGACAAGCTGAGCCTGTGGTTCCTGTACGCCAATGTCGCTCAGCGATCAAGGAGCTTGATCGTTGGCGTCATCCCAGCAGTGCGCCGCAAGAGGAGGGTAAAGGGGCGATCATGGTCGCGCCAGTAGGCTGCTGCCTCCTCGAAGATCGATAATGCCGTCGCCCAGGTTGCTGGGGCCTGCCGAATCAATGGCGCGGGATAATCGTAGAGAATCGTCTGCCCGGCTGCTGGGACAACCTGGCGATCCATCAGACAATCGGCCAGCGCATCCCAGTTTCGCCCAAAGTAAGGCGGCAACTGCAACGCCGTGGCGCAGGCATCGAGGAAGGCCGCCTTGTTGGCGATTGCGTCACCCTGCAGTAGGGCAAACGGTGTCTGTGCCGCTGCTGCCGCTGCCGTAAGATCAGCCAGTGGTTGCGACGACACCCGATAGATGCCGTTCGCCGCCGCCTGGCCCAACACTGCTTGCAATCTACTCATCAGCGTATCACCCGCCGAAACGACTCATAATGGTCGTCCGTGTAATAGAGTTCCCCAGCACGGCCAGCGATAATCCGCCGCGCCCCGCGATCTGCGGAGCCAGGGGTAACCACCGTATATTCGTGGTAGTAACCGTCGGGTTGCAGCGGTAGCAGCCGTTCCCGATTGCCAAAGACCACCCCATCACGGTCGTAGGGGAACGGCCCATGCTGATCAATCAGCCGAATCGTTTCCTTCGCCTGCGCAGGCAGGTCAGCATAGCTGATCTGCGGCAGACGATCATTGATCACCGTTGGCGGCGGCTGATTGCTGCTCCGCACAGTGGGCGCGACTGTTGGCTGCCGCACTCCTGTCGTTGCTGTTATGGTGGGATTCGTGCGCCCCGAGCCGCCAGCAACCGTGGTGGGCCGATTCGTCTGGGTTGGCCCGCTACTACCACCTTGCGTTGGATGAAGTGACGCGGTAGGCGTCGGGCGGCCCGTGGTAGCGGTGGCATTTGCCGCCACCACTGCGGTGCCAACTGGGGGATCTGTGGCACGCTGCAAGCGCGACACCAACGCGACCCCAACAACCACGAGTAAGGCCAGGGTGATCAGGCTCGTCAGCGCAACATTTCGATTCTTCATGCAACCCTTTACCGCGCAGGCCAGCCTGCCATCAGCAACAGCGAGTGATACTGCGGTATAGCTTACTATGCAACGCCTCATCGATGCCCGAAAGAAAAGTATTCCGCTTTCCCTCGCTTTCCCCCTGCCCGATTGCTACTCTATACCTCAGGGGATATGTCGTGCAGAAGTGGGGCAAGATCGCCCACGCATATGCTACCCTTGCTCGACATTGCACGATGCGACCTTTCTGGATCGTAAGGAGTTTTTGACAAGGATGGAGTTGTGAGTAGTCAGTCCTCCCCGGCCCCTGCGTCACCATCGGCACTCTATTTCGCAATCTTCGGTCTGGCTATGTTTGCGCTGGGATTAGCTGTCGGCAGTCTGGCCCTCCCACTGCTCAGCGGCACCCGCAACACCACGCCGCCCGCGCAGCCTACCCAGGCAACGGTCATCGCTCAACTACCAGCCACCACGATCAGCACGATCACCCCAACCAGTATCCCCGCCACGGCGACCACCATTTCCCCAACAGCGACCCCACCGCCGCCCACAGCTACTGTCGCGCCAACTGCTACACCACTACCTCCAACAGCAACCCCGCTGCCACCCACAGCCACGCGACCACCATCGTCGATCTTTGCGCCTGAACCAACGGAACAGCCCGCCGCAAACGCCACTGGGACAACTACAGCGGTACCAGCGGCGACAAGCACGACCACTCCTGCCGCAACCGCCACGGCGACGCCAGCCACGGCATTCACCCCGACCGATCGGGTCAACACTGAACTCCCCGTTAACTTCCGCGCTGGGCCTGGGACAACCTACAGCCCACAGGGAGCTTTGCCCCCTGGCACGCCGCTGGCAGCCACTGGTGAGCAGCAAACAACGGATGGAGTGCTTTGGCGGCAATTCCGCATTGCGAACGGGACGATCGGCTGGATTCGCGCACAAGATGTCCTTGCCATACAATAAAGGGAGCGCAGCTGTGCGGTTGGACTACCATCACTGTGTGGCTGAAGAAGCAGAGAAGACCAACAAGCGGTAGGAGAGCAACACGATGACACAGGCAGATCGCTACATTGAAGCAACGGGGTCAGCACCCGGCCCAGCGCGAGTGCCATTTCCAGCCGCCGCGCTGCAAGAACTCCAGGACCGCTTCGGGCCAGATCGGATCCTCACTGCCGAGTGGGATCTGATCGCCTACTCATATGACGCTTCGTTCTCATCAATCCTCCAGCCCGGAACGCCCGATGTCGTGGTGCAACCAGACAATACCGATGATGTGGTCTACGCCGTCAACGTCGCGGCGAAATACCGCGTGCCGATCACGCCACGGGCCGGGGCGTCGGCGATGACTGGCGGCTCGGTGCCGCGCGCTGGCGGCATTACGCTCGACTTGCGCCGGATGAACGCCCTGCTGGAAGTGGATCTGGACAACCTGCAAATCGTCTGTGAGCCAGGGATTATTCACGATGCGCTGAACGCGCAACTGGCCCCTACGGGCTTCTCCCTGCCCGTTGACCCTGGTTCAACCAAGATGGCAACGCTTGGCGGCATGGTTTCCAACAACTCCTGCGGGATGCGTGCTGTGCGCTATGGCAGTACGCTGCATTATGTCCTCGGGCTCGAAGTTGTGCTGGCCTCTGGCGAAGTGATCTGGACAGGCTCGGCTAACTCGAAGGCGTTACAAAGTGCCTCAGGAATGAACCTCACCGGGCTGTTCTGTGGGGCCGAAGGGACTTTGGGCGTGATCACGAAGCTGCGGATGAAGATTCTGCCGAAATCGCCCGCCCGTGGCGTCGTCACGACGTTCTTCGACCGCGTTGAAGATGCCGGAGAAGCCACCCGCCGGATCTTCCGGGGCGGCATTGTCCCTTCTGCGCTCGAACTGATGGATCGCGCGGCAATCAAGGCCGTCAACAAATATCGCCCTGACCTGGCCCTCCCCGATGCTGCCGCGATGCTCTTGATTGAGATCGAAGGGTTGCCGCAAGGGGTGGCCGAAACTGCCGACGCGGTTGCCACGATCCTCCGCACGATCAGCGATCGCGTCAGTTGGTCCGATAATCCGCAGGAAGTCGCAACCCTCTGGCAGGCCCGCAGTGTGATGGGCGCGGCGGCTGGCACGGTGAAGGAACACGCCACCCGCGTTGCAACGGGCGAAGATATCGCCGTCCCAATCTCACGAATGCCGGAAACACTCAGCAAGATCGCGGAAATTGCCGAACGTTGGCAGGTCGGCTGCACCACCTACGGGCATATCGGCAGTGGCAATGTTCACTCCGCTTTCGTGATTGACCCGCGCAACGACGATGAGGTCAGCCGTGTGCTGAAAGCCTCGGATGAGATTCACCAACTGGCATTAGCGATGGGCGGCACCGTCACCGGGGAACATGGGGTCGGTTTTGTGCGCCCGCAATATATGTCCCAGGAACACGCCGCAGCCCTGCCGGTCATGCAGGCGATCAAGAAGGCGCTCGATCCGCTCGGCATTATGAATCCCGGCAAATTGCTGCCGATGCCAGAGTAGCGACCGCCGATAATTAGCTGTTGCCAACCACTTGCCGCACCTGTTCGGCAGCCGTAGCAGCCTGGGCGAGCCCCGCCTGCGCCGAAGGAATCCGCCGCGCTGGGTCAAGCAGATTTGCGCCGATCGCAGCCAGGGCATTCTCGTCGGGCCAGATCACCTTCACCGTGCTGCCCGCAGCTTCCAGATCACGCACCTCGGCATCAAGCGCCCCGCGCATCGTTGGCACTGCCGCCATCGGGGCGATAATCACTACCTGCGCTGCGCCAGCGGCGAGGTCGGCATTCGTACCCGAACGCATCCCACCATCAATGTAGCGGCGTTGCCCAATCGTGATTGGCGGGTAAATGATCGGCACCGCGCAACTCGACGCCACCGCCAGCAACAGCGGGGCTTCGGAATCTTTATCCCAGGCGACAAAGCGCCCATCTTCGGCATCAATTGCCGTGACCAATAACCGCCGCTCCGGCCACTCCTGTTCTGGCAGCCGCGCACTGATCGCGGCAATCCGCGACTCCTCTGGCTCAGTTGTCGCGGCCAGCGCCGCCTGACCAATCGCCGCGCACTCCGCAACAGGCGTTGGGCCATTACGCGGCGGGCGGTTCGCAAAGGTCCGCAGCAGGGCAGTGAAGTCGCCCTGCGGCAAGCGCTCCACAGCGGGGTTCACTGGCTGCAACTGCCGGGTATAGAGGTCGCGCAAGCCTATGCCAGTGGCGATCTGCGTGCCAACCACCGACCCTGCCGACGTACCAATGATCAGGTCAGCCGTGGAGAGATCTACTCCAGCTTCAGCAAGCCCATAGAGCAGGCCCGTCTCCCAGGCAATTCCCGTCACGCCACCGCCACCAAGCACTAAGGCTAATCCACTCATCGTTATTCCTTTACCGCTCAGCCCGCATCAAGCACCGTCCCAAGTAACCGTGCCCCTTCGGTCAGTTGCGCCTCTGGATAGTACGAGAAGGCCACCCGCACATAGTTCGCCCCATCGCCGTTGACAAAGAAGCGGGTACCTGGAGCCACGCCTACACCGCTGGCAATCGCGCGGGGCATCAGTTCAGCAACCGTCACCCCCGTTGGCAACTGAATCCAGATAAAGAAGCCCCCGGCTGGTCGCTGCCAGCGGCACTGTTCCGGCAAATATTCGGCCAGCGCATCAGCCAGCGCATCGCGGCGTGCGCGATAGGCCGCGCGCAACTTCTTGCCCTGCTCCACAAATTGCCCCGCCTCGCAAAAAGTCGCCAGAATATTGGCCGCAAAGTGGCTGGTGCCACCACCGCTATCGAGCAGACCACCACCACGAAACCGCTCAATCGTCACGTCGTCGGCAGTCATGAAGCCAACCCGTAACCCCGGCGTCACCGATTTAGAGAAGGAGCCGAGTCGCACCACTGCACCGCGTGGGGCCATACTCCACAACGACGACGGTGCAGGGCCATCGTAGGACAGTTCACGGTACGCATCGTCCTCGACGATCAGCAACTCCTCGCCAATCGCCAGATCAATCAACGCCTGCCGCCGCTCCATACTCAGGCTGATCCCCACTGGATTACCGAACGTGGGGATGGTATAGAGGAATCGCGGCTTACGACCGATCCGCTGCAAGGCGGACAGGGCTTCGGCCACCGCTTCAGGCCGCAAGCCGCCCCCATCACTGGCAACGGGAACCAACTCCAAGGGGTGTTCTTTGAAGATCCGCACCGCCAGATGATAGGTTGGCTGCTCAACCAGGATCGCATCGCCTGGCACGGTCATCAACGTACAGATCTGATCGAGAGCCTGGGAAATACCACCAGTGATCAAGATTTCGTCCGCCGCTGGAGCCTGCTGATCATGCTCGCCAAGGTAGGCGATCAACCAGCGCAATAACGCCCCTGGCCCTCGTTCGCTCCCATAGGCCAACGCCTCGGCCCCAAACTGTTGCAATGCAGCAGTCGTCGCCTGCTGGATCGCCGCAGTTGGTAATAATGCGGGATCAGGGTGACCCCAGGCGAGGTCGATCACCCCCGGCAGTAAAACAATCTGGACATTCGGCAAATCTGCCGCATCGATACTCATTCCACTCTCATCCCATTGCTCTGGTCTGTTGGGCCAATACCCCTACCCTGGATGCTGCCGAATAAAATCGTCGATCAGGGCGCGGGCGATACTCGGTGGGGGCGGAATATCGGGCAACGCCGAGGCGCTGAACCAGTCTGCCGCCGCCAATTCGCGTGGATCAACGGTGATTTCCCCGCTGGCCCATTGCGCCGTGAAGCCCAGCATCAGCGAGTTGGGAAACGGCCACGACTGCGAAGCAAAATAGCGAATCGCCTCTACCTCAAGCCCCACTTCTTCCCGAATCTCCCGTCGCACCGTTCCTTCCAGGGTTTCACCCGGTTCGACAAATCCGGCCAGGACACTGTAGAACCCCCCACGAAAATTGGCATTGCGGGCCAGCAAGATCTGATCGCCACGGGTGATCTGCACAATCACGGCTGGCGAAAGGCGCGGATAGGTGATCAATCCACAGGTGGGGCAGCGCTTTGCCCGCTCACCCGGAATCGGCTCAGTAGGCTGCCCGCAGCGCCCACAAAAGTTGTGGTTGCGGCCCCACTCAACAACCTGCACCGCTCGCCCCGCCAGGGCGAACAGATCATCTGCGATCCGCCCATATTGCCCGCGCAGGTTGCGCGATTTCAATCCCGTCGGCAGCGCAAGCTCTGGGTCGATCCCCAGATCGAGCGCCCAGCAATCAGCATCGTTATATTGCCCCAGGTAGTATTGGGCTGTGGGGGTGAGGCCAACTTCCGTCGATGCTGCCGCCTGGATAATGTCCTCCCGCTCTCCCGTTTGGGCCAGGACGAGCCGATCTCCGACAAAGCCAAACCACCATGCTTGTGGCGTCCGCAGTTCTGGCGGCTCCACTGCACCAGTGAATTTCCCCTGAATATCCACCCCGTCCTCCCTCACGATACAGCACAGCAGGTATCCTACTGCATGATCCGTGATTGGTCGCCATTTGTCGAGTGAAAGCAAAGTATCAGGCGGTACCGCTGATCGCTAGCGCGTGGCGGGGTCTTCAGCAGGGTGCTGTTGATTCCAGGTAGCCGCTTCATTCGCCACCGTCGTCAGCCGTTCGAGGGCAGCCGTAATCTCGCCCAGATCGTCACCGAGTAGCCGCGCCACCTGCATGGTAAAGAGCCGCCCATATTCCGAGAGTTCCCCCGACAGGGCATGACCTTCCTGCGTCAGCGTCAGGGGTGCTTGCCGCCGATCATCGGCATCCGTGGTGCGCTCAACCAACCCCCGCTCGGTCAATTTGATCACCAGGCCGCTGGTGGTGGAGACCGTGATCCCCAGGGCGGCGGCTAACTCGCCTGTCGTCACCCCCGGCACTCGCCGAATCTGATAGAGGACGCGCAATTGAGGCAGCGTCAACCGATGCCGCTCCCAGTTGCGCAAGCGTACACTATCCAGTTCGCGGAATGCCCGCCAATATGCGCGCCCGAAGCGGCGTTCCAGTTGCTCGTCCATACCGATATTGTACGGAATCACCGTACTATCTGCAAGAGTGCCGCAGAGTGATCGGGCTGCGATTGATCGATTCGAAAAAATGTTCTATTATACACAAACTGCGTGAGGGCGCAGCAAGGCCGCAATCCAGTAGCAGGAGGTACCGTGAAAACAGCAGGGATTCACCTACAGATCAACGTGGATGCAGCGAACTTTGGCTTTTATCGCGATCTTTTTACCTTCCTGGGGTGGCAGATCTTGAACGATGATGAGTATGTCCTGGGGGTTGGTTCTGGCGAAGATGGCGCAATCAGCGTCTGGTTTGCCAAGACCACCAATACTGCCGCGAACGATTACGACGGCCCAGGGATGAACCATCTGGCCGTTCATGCACAGAGCCAGGCCGACGTTGATCAGACCGTTGATTATCTACGCCAGCACGGGGTAGAGTGCCTCTTTGAAACTCCACGCCATCGCCCTGACTTCAGCAGCGAAGGGTCAACCTACTATCAGGTAATGTTCGCCTCACCAGACAACCTCCTGTTTGAGGTGGTGTACATGGGGCCAAAGCAGGATTAGTCGGCTCCTTCATACCTGCCGCGTACCCCCGGAGGAATCGTGAAAACGCGACTCTCGCACCTGCAATTCAACGTCAACGCAGCGAACCTGCGTTTCTACCATGACCTGTTCGCCTTCCTTGGGTGGCAGATCTTGGATCAGTTTGCGGGGTCGGTGATCGTCGGCCCTGGCGATCATTTCAGCATCTGGTTCTACAGCCCCGCCGAGGATGTGAAGAATCACTACAATGGCCCCGGGCTGAATCATCTGGCAATTGGCACCGAGTCTGTTGCCGACGTTGATGCTACCGTCGCCTTCCTGCGCGAACGCGGAATTACGGGGCTATTCGAGACGCCGCGCCACAACCCAGAGTGGATGACGGAAGAAAACGATTACTACCAGATCATCTTCACCTCACCCGACAACATCTTGTTTGAAGTCGTCTATGAGGGACCACTGAACACGTAGAATCTATCCACCAGGCACGGGGCTTGATCGTTGTGGGGATCGCGACAAACCGCGATCCCCACAATAATACAGGTCAGGCACACCTACCTGGCCCTGCAACTGGCATCACACGGCCCCTGCGCGAGAATGGAGGTATCCAGATGGCTGATCGAACACCTGTTGAGACCAAGAATCTCGATGGCTATGGTAGCGCCCCGCTGCCGTGGAGTAGGCCGCACGATCTCTTGCTCAATACGATCTTCCTCGGCCCTGCCGTCCTCGGCACAACGCGGCCAGATGGTCGCCCCCACGCCGCCGGAATCGGGGCGCTTTGGGTCGATGGCGATATCTATTTCACCAGTGGGCCAGGAACGCGCAAGTCCCGCAATCTGGCTGAAAACCCAGCCTGCACAATCGCCGCCAAACTGGCGACCATCGACATGGTGTTCGAAGGTGACGCGGTCAGAGTCACCGATGGGCCAACCCTGGAACTAGTGGCCGCGCGCTGCCGCGAGGATGGCTGGCCGGCACAGGTCGAGGGCGACGCCTTCACTGCGCCATACAGCGCCCCGAGTGCTGGCCCTCCCCCCTGGCACGTCTACCGCTGCACCTTCCACACTGCCATCGGGAACGCCACAGCTGAGCCACACGGCGCGACACTCTGGCGCTTTGCGGTGTGAACGCTGCTCGGTGAACCTCTCATTGCCATCACAGGGGCGGGGCCACCATTGACCTAGCGCTACTGAGCCAATGCATATATTGGCCTATCGCCCACTGCAATAAAGCTCAGATCACACTCAGCGCACGGTCAAGGTCGGCAATCAGATCGTTAGCATCCTCAATCCCCACCGAGAGCCGGATCAAGTCGGGGTGCTGCGCCCATGGTGAGCCGGGGATCTGCGCCATCAACACGGGATCAGTGTGTAACCAGGCGGTCGGCGGGAAGATCAGCGACTCCACCCCACCGAGGCTGGTCGCCAGGGCGAACAGTTCGGTCGCCGCCGAAACTTTTCGGGCTGCATCCACGCCGCCACCGACCGCGAACGAAACCATCCCACTGAAGCCGCCAGTCATCTGTCGCTGCGCCAGCGCATGCGCCGGATGTTCGAGCAGGCCGGGGTAAATCGCCTTGGTCACACGCGGATCGTCGCGCAGCCATTCAGCGACCTGTTGAGCATTGATCATCGTCTGGCGCATCCGCACGCCGAGCGTGTGCAGACTCCGCAGTAGCAGCCAGCAATCGAACGCGCTGGGCACGGCCCCCAGGTAATATTGCCGATCCGCGATCGTTGCGGCCAGTTCGGGGGTACGAGCGATCACCGCGCCGCCTGTCAGATCACTGTGTCCACCGATATATTTCGTGGTGCTATGCACCACCAGATCGCAACCCCAATCGATCGGATTCTGGCAGTAGGGCGAGGCAAAGGTATTATCAACTACCGTGAGCGCATTCGCCGCCTGCGCCAGTTGCGCCACCGCCTGCAAATCAACGATATCGAGCAGAGGATTAGTCGGCGTTTCAATCCAGATCATCCGCGTCTGCGGCGTGATCGCCCGTTCCACCGCCGCCAGATCGGTCAGATCAACAAACGTAGTGGTAATCCCAAAGCGCGGCAGATCGTTGGCAAAGAGGTGATAGGTGCTGAGGTAACAGTCATACCCCACGACGGCATGATCGCCCGCCGATAGCAGTTGAATCGCCGCCGTAACTGCGGCCATCCCTGAGGCGAAGGCCGAAGCGCCCGCGCCATGCTCCAACCCTTGCAGCACCCCTTCGAGCGCGGCGCGGGTGGGATTCGCCCCGCGTGAGTAGCGATATTGCGCATTGTCGTTGATCGCTTCGCGCACAAAGGTTGAGGCGGGGTGAATCGGCGGCACGACCGCCCCAGTCGCTGAGTCTGGCTCCTGATTGCCGTGTAACAGGAGGGTATCGATCCCCCAGCTCTGGTCCCAGCCTTTGCCCGAACCTTTACTCATCAGCCCCAGCCTCCTTCGTTATAGTCCACCGCGTCAGCAACCACAACGGCTCAGGCGAATGCCTGCTCCACCTCTGCCGCCAACGTTTTCATGTCAGGCACGATATGGTCGGGCTGGGCCTCTGCGGGTGGGGTCGCCCCAAAGCCTGGGCGATCATGCCGCCGATTGACCCAAACCGTATCCAGCCCCAGTGCCTTCGCTGGCACCATATCATGAAACAGGCTTTGGGCAACGTGCAGGATCTTCTCTGACGGCACCTCAAGCTGTTCTTGCGCCCGCAAGAAGTGACCGTGATTCGGCTTATAGCTGCCCACCTGTTGGGCCGTGATCACGGCGGCGAAGTCGGTCTGCAAATGCCGCGCTGTGCCAGCAAAGAGGTCGTCGTCAATATTCGACAGAATCACCAGCTGATAATGCTTCGCCAGCGTTGCTAACGCCGCAACCGTATCGGGGAAGGCGGGCCAATCGACGACTGAGCGCCCGAGCGCATCCTTTTCATCGTCGGCTAGCGTAAACCCAAGTCGTTCGGCATAACCAGCCAGAACGTTCCCTAGTAACGACCGATACGACTGATAAGGTTTGGCCTCCTCTGGCGCTTCCAGTTCGCCAAACAACTCCAAAATCGTGTCATCCGAGGCCGTTACATGATGCCGCGCCAGGATTGGCCGCATCGCCGCCAGAATCCCGGCCTCCCAATTGATCAACGTGCCATAACAATCGAATGTCAGATGGCTGTATTGCCGAAAATCGAGCCTGGTCATCGTCTCTCCCTTCACGCCGCGATCATCGCTACTCCTGCTAGAATAGCCGACCAGCGACTATAATCCAATCCGTACAAAACGAATTGCTCGTTCGGGTTTTCCGATAACTCAAGAGCAGGGTACCTGTCGCTAGCGGTGGGCTTTCGCCGCGATGCGAGTGTGATGAGGCGGTAGGATGGATCGGGATCAACTGATCGCCTTCGAGCGGATTGTTCGTGAAGGCAGCTTTAATCGGGCGGCGCGGTCGCTGGGCCTCGCGCAGGCGACGATCAGCGGACGCATCGCGGCGTTGGAAGCTGCCGTGGGCGGGCCGCTGTTTGTGCGAGGCGGGCGGCGGGCCACCCTAACGGCGCGCGGCGATACCTTCCTCCCCTATGTTCGTCGCGTGCTGGCGACCCTGGATGCAGGAATCGAGGCGGCACGCCAGACGGATACTGGCGAGAGCGGCACGGTGGCGATTGGGGCGGTGGAGTCAATCGCCGATGGCTTTCTGGTGCCAGTGATCGCCCGTTTCTGCCGCAATCATCCCAGCAGTGCGCTATCGATTCGTACCGGGCATACCCCACAGGTAGTGCAGGAATTGCTTGATGGGAGTATTCAACTTGGCCTGATCACCTGGCAGTATCTCGCCAGCACCCGCGATCTTGTGGTGATCGGACGCTTTCAGGAACGCCTTCTGGCGGTCGCTGCGCCCACGCACCCCCTCGCCCAGCAAAGCCAGACAACCGTTGAGGAAATCGTCGCGCAAGGGCGACCGTATCACGAAACAGTCTGGGGCACACCACACGATGCGCGGTTAGTGCGCGACACCGAGCGGGGCTGGCGCGAGCGAGAGTTTCCACACGGCCTGATGCGGCAGTTGATTCTGGAGGGCATCGGGGCGGGATTTCTCCCAGCACCAATCGTGCAAGCAGATCTTGCCGCGGGCCGATTGGTGGCCCTACCGCTCGACGAAGCGAGCCAGTTCACCCGCGAACTCGCGTTGGTGCAACAGGCCAACGCCGAACCGCTGCCAAAAACAACGGCCCTGCTCGTTGCATTGCTCCGCGCCGAGATGACATACTACCCGCCACACCAAACGGGGTAAGCGTGTGCCAGGAGGAGAACAGCGCAGTATGGAAGTCGTCTTTCTCTATGGGCCGCCAGGCGTGGGCAAGCTCACTGTGGCACAAGAACTGGCTGCCCTGACTGGCTACAAGGTCTTCCATAACCACCTGACGATTGAACTCGTTTGCTCGCTGTTCGCCTTTGGGAGTGAACAGGCCAATCGCCTCAATACGCTCTTTCGGCTAACGATGCTGCGTGAAGCGGCGCTGGCCGATCTCCCTGGCCTGATCAGCACCTTTGTTTATGCTTACGGCAAGGACGAGGACTATATCGAGCAGGCGATTGCGGCAGTAGAGGAGCCTGGGGCCACCCTGCACTTAGTTTTGCTGCGCTGTGATGAAGCAACGTTACTTCAACGAGTCCAAACTGAATCACGCGCCCAGTACAGCAAACTGCGTGATCCCGAATATGTCCGCGCCCTCAACCAACAGTACGCCTTGATGACCCCTTACCCCAACCGCCCCAGTCTGGTGATCGACACCACCACGCTCTCGCCACAAGAGACCGCCCGCCAGATCATTGATCATCTCCAAAGCAAACGTACTACTGTGAGCTAAAAAAGCGTATCCCCATCAATAATTCAGCCACTATGTTGTCGCAGGTTCAACCTTGCTCACGCAGGAGTTTACAAAGCTGCAACCTAGCGCAACGGTGCAGGCAACGCCTTCCACGCAAGATACCCCAGGCAGAAATGTATTGTGTACCAATGGTGTTGCACGAGGCGAACAGACAGAAAGGGATACGGAAACCATGAAGGAAGTAAAGAACGGCTGGTCACGGCGCGGGTTTGTGGGCGTGCTGAGCACACTCGGCGCTGGGATTCTGGGCTTGGCCTCATGCGGGGGAAGTGTCTCCACGCAGGCCGCTGCACCAGCAGGGCAGGCAGCCAGCAGTAGCAGCAGTGGCAGCACGCATCAGATGGCGACCGACCCATCGCCCGCCGCAGCCAGCGGGGCGCTCTCTGCCGACGAGATGGATAAGATGCACGAGGCGGGCGTCAAGGCGTTTCCCGCCAAAACAGCAGCGATGGGGGGGCAAAAACTTGAGCATCGGATGGAAGGTGATACCAAGGTCTTCGATCTGACGGTCAAAGTCGTGCAGTGGGAAGTTGAGCCAGGAAAGTTCTACGAAGCCTGGGGCTATAACGGCATGATTCCTGGGCCAGAGCTACGGGTCACTGAAGGCGACAAAGTGCGCGTCAATGTGAAGAACGAACTGAAGGAAAGCACCGCTGTCCACTTCCACGGCCAAATGGCTCCAAACTCGATGGACGGCGTACCATTCATCACGCAGCCACCGATCAAACCAGGCACAATTTTCACCTACGAGTTTATTGCCAAGCCCGCTGGCAGCCATATGTACCACTCGCACCACAACTCCACTAAGCAGACGAGTATGGGGCTACTAGGGCCATTCATCGTAGAGCCAAAAGATCCTAAATCCGCCCCGGCCTTCGACGTTGAATACACCCTGATTCTCAATGACGGCCCGCACGGCTTCACAATCAACGGCAAAGGCTTCCCTGCCACCGCACCGCTGATCGCCACGAAGGGCCAGAAAGTCCTGATCCGCTACTTCAATGAGGGCCAACTCCTCCACCCGATGCACTTACACGGGATGCCCCAACTGGTGGTCGCCAGAGACGGTTATCCGCAACCGCAACCATTTATGTGTGACACCCTCACCATCGCCCCTGGCGAGCGCTGGGATGTCATCGTCGAGGCGACCGAACTGGGGGTCTGGGCCTTCCACTGCCACGTACTGTCGCACGCTGAATCAGAGCATGGGATGTTCGGGATGGTGACTGCCCTGATCGTCAAAGAGTAACGTCGGCACGATTGCGACGATTGAGATCTGGCAGACCGTGCAATGCACACGATAGAGGAGAGAGCAATGGCGCTCGATACGAAACCAAAGCGGCAACGTCTCGAATATCCGCAAGTTGCTGCGGCTGAAGGAAGCACTGATCATCAGGCAGTGGGGGATAATCCTGGGGCGGCCTTGCCGCCCGCAGATCCCCCCGAGAGTAATACCAGTGGTGGGCCGTCATGGTGGCAGTTTCTCATTTTCCAAACGCTGCTGCTGCTTGGTGCTGTCCTCCTGTTTGGGATCCTCGCGTTCGCCCTGATCTCACGGCTACCAGCGCCCAGCGAAGGAGCTGCCGCCGCCCCAGCAGCTTCCCCCAGCGGGGCCGCTTCTGCCGCACCGAGTCAGGCGGCATCCCCCGCCGCAAGCGCCGCTGGCACCCCTGTGCCAGCCACCGCGAATCGACTGGGGACCCCAGCCATCGCCAACCCAGTGGGGACACGCGGGGCGCAAACGGTGAAGGTCGATCTAGAGGCGCAGGAAGTGGTGGGGCTGCTCGATGACGGGATCGCCTACGAATACTGGACGTTCAATGGGACGGTTCCCGGCCCCATGATCCGGGTCCGCCAGGGCGACACGATTGAACTAACGCTGAAAAGTGCTGAGACCAATAAAGTGGCCCACAGTATCGATCTACACGCCCTGATCGGCCCAGGTGGGGGAAGCGAATCGACCGCCGTAGCCCCTGGGCAAAGTAAAACGGTGAAGTTCCAGGCGACCCAGGCAGGAGTGTTCGTCTATCAAAGCGGCTCTAGCCCACAGGATCAGCAACTTTCCAGTGGAATGTATGGGCTGATCGTCGTTGAGCCCCCACAGGGGCTACCCAAGGTTGACCGCGAATATTACGTGATGCAGGGTGAGTTCTACCTCACGGGCAAACGCGAGGATCACGGGCAACGGGCTTTCTCCGCCGACAAAGCGGCGATTGGGCAACCTGATTATGTCGTCTTCAACGGTGCAGTGAACGCCATCGACGGCGCAAACGCGATGAAGATGCAGACAGGGGAAACGATTCGGATCTTCTTCGGCGTTGGTGGGCCGAATCACAGCAGTAACCTCCGCGTTGTCGGTGAGCTTTTTGAGCGAGTTGCTGCCGAAGGTACCCCGCTGAGTGACCCGACGAAATGGGCCACCGGGGTCCAAAGCACGATGGTGCCGATTGGCGGGGCGGCGGTCGTGGAGATTCGGGCCGATGTACCCGGACGCTACACGATTGTTGACGCTGGGGCCAGCAACGCCCAAAAAGGTGCCGTTGGCTACCTGATCATCGAAGGCCCAGAGAATCCCGCAATCTACAGCCCCCAACGATAAGGCTGGGCCAGGAGTGGCCTGCCCAAGGTGCTCATTGCCACCGGGCAGGCCCCACCCCCAACCTGGAGGAGAGTAATGTTGAGTACCACAGAGGCCCCAGAGGCCGTTGACGGCACGGAGCAAGCGCAGGCCATTGCGCCAGTCGCGCCAGCCCCATCAACACCGCGCAAACAACAACCGCGGACCCCTGGGATCACCTATAACCAGTTCCTGTTCGCGCAGTTACCGCTCTTGCTGGTCGTGGCTCTGATCTGCGGCGGGGTTGCCCTCGCTGCCCGCCAGTATCTTCCGGCCACCACTGGCACTGGCAGTGCTGCGGCGACTGGTGGAGCGGTAACCGGGGGTGGGGTCAGCAGTGGGCCAATCACTGCCTTTTCCCCTGGCGCTGCGGCCCAGCAGGTTGTCGTTGATGCTGACCCAACTGGCGCGCTCAAATGGACGAAGGCGACCTACGAAGCCAAAGCTGGTGATGTCACGTTCGTCGTCAACAACAAGAGTTCGAGCGTCCATAACTTCGCCGTTGAGGGGCCAGGAGTGATGATCCAGGGGCCAAACTTTGGGGCCGGTTCCACCAATACCTACACCATCAAAGGACTGCCACCGGGCGAATATCTGCTCGTGTGCAACTACCCAGGGCATCGTGCCGCCGGGATGGTTGCCAAACTGATCGTCACCTAAACGCCGACCGCCTAGCGGGGGCTACGGTGCAAAACCAGCCCCCGCTTCCGTTTGCCTGAAACCCCCTTCTTGCAACCGATCAGCGCCCACCGCACCCCTGCCGCTGTCATGATTTTCGCCTGAGCGGTGTTCTTCCTGTGTGGTCAATAACGGGTTGGCCCCGGTGCTGATACAGCAAGAACACCAGGAGGGCGTTTGTGCGAGTGGGTGAATGGGTCTGCTTGATTGCATTTCTGCCAGCGTTATTGCTTTCTTTCCAGCGGATCGGGCGCAAGCGCTGGTGGAACCTGGGGGCCGCCCTCCTGCCTGCCCTAGCCCTCCTACCCCACCTGATCATCGAAGGCTGGCGCACGCAAATGGTACCGCTCTATCTGCTTGCCCTGCTCGTTGGTGGGGCGGGGCTGACAATCTGGCGGCGTCAGGCAGAGCCACGATCGCGGCGACGCTTCCTGCTGCCAAGCCTCCTGGCGCTCGCCCTGCTCGGTGGCGGACTCTTACCAGGGTGGCTCCTGCCAGTCTTCAGCCTACCTGCACCAACTGGCCCATACCATGTGGGGATTGTCGATCGCGAAGTCGTCGATGAGGCACGCGGGCGGCACCTGATGGTTTCGATCTGGTATCCCGCCGCCACAGTGGGGCCACCCGCCAAACTGCTCACCGCGCCTGATCCCGTCGCGGCGGGGATCACGAAAGCCTTTGGCGTGCCCCTGGCAGCCCCGCTGCTGCAACACCTGCGCTATGTCAACGTGGCAGCTAGCTCCGCAGTGCCGATCGCCACTGCACCCAACCCGTTCCCAGTGCTGATCTTCTCGCATGGGCTGGTTGGAGCGCGGTTTCAGAATAGCGCGACGATGCAGGAACTGGCGAGTTGGGGCTATATCGTGATCGCGCTCGACCACACCGACGCCGCCGCCGTGACCGTCTTTCCCAATGGCGAGGTGCGGGATTTCAATTTGCAACGATTGGGAATTAGTCCAGATGAGGCAGCAACGTCCACCGAACAATTGCTGCCGATCTGGGTGGCCGACCAGCGGCTGCTCTACGACCGCCTCACCACCTGGGCCACTACTGACCCGTTACTCAGCGGGAAGATCGACCTGCAACGGATCGGCTCATTCGGTCATTCATTTGGCGGGGCAACCGCCGTGGCCGTCTGCCAGATAGAGCCACGCTGTCAGGCCGCTGCGGATCTGGATGGCGGCGTCAGCGGCAAAGCGCCTGCCGCTCACCGCCCCTTGCTCCTGCTGACCGCCAGCGCCAGCGGCCAACTGGTCGAAGCGAATGCTCACTGGTCGCGCCTGCTCCGTGAAGCAACAGGGCCGGCCTACTGGCTTGAACTGCCCAATACCAACCACTACTCACTGACGATCCTGCCCCTGCTCTCACCGCTCAGTGCGCCCCCTGGCAGTGATTCCCACGCCACCATGCAGACGATTGACCGTTATCTCCGGGCCTTCTTCGACCTGCACCTACAGGGTCTGCCAACTCCGCTTCTTGATCCAGCAGCACCAACGACTGAGGTACGCTGGCACCCAAAGTAAACTGCTCAGGCAACGACTGGTCGGCGGGGTCGACCGGGCCGCCGCGCCGGGGTATCATCGCGCAACGCTTTGCGGGCACGGAAGAGGCGCATCCGCACAGTCGATAACGGCTGATTCAACAGGCGACTGATCTCCAGATAGGTCAGTTCATGCCACGCATGAAGCATCAAGACCTCGCGGTAGATCGGGTTCAATGTGGCTAACTGCGCCTGCATTTCCTCCCACCACTCCTGGCGCAGCAGCGATGGTTCCGGCTGATCGTCGGGAGTACTGCTCAGGTGGGCTAGGCCCTGTTCGTCCAGCGGCACTGCTTGACGACGGCGTAGCTGATCAATGCAGTAATTATTCGTAATCCGCAACAGCCAGACCTTGAACCTGCCACCAGGCTGATAACTGGTGAGATGGAGATAGGCTCGTACAAACGTCTCCTGCGCCGCATCGGCAGCGTCGGTGCTGTTGCGTAAGAGGCGATAGGCGGTCGCGTGAACCGCAGTATGATGCCGTTCGACCAACAGCGCAAAGGCCTCACGGTCGCCCCCCAGCACCCGCGCCACCACCTGATCATCATGATCCTCGGTTATTGCACCCGCATTCGCTGCCGTCCGCCCAGAGAAGCTCAACGGCCCTGCTTCCGTACCAGTCTGCATCTGCCCTAGCACCATCTGCGTTTCCTTCCACATCGATTCAGTTCAGGGTGTCTATTCACTAAACGCGCCAGCGCCGCGTTTTCGTGGATTGCGGGTGGGGAATATTGGGTAATGCGGACAAATAGACTGCACCGCGCGCCAAGAAAATGGCGCGCGGTGCAGGAAAAGGCGATCAGACGAGCGCTGGCTCAGCCGATCTGTAGATCTTCGATCACGATCAGATCAGGGCCCACCGTCAGCGTGAGTTGATAGGAGTTGGGGACAATCTCCGTGAACCCAAAATTGCCAAACGGATCGACGGTCGTCTGCTGCACAACCTGCTCAGCATGGCGCAATGTTACTGACACATCCATAGGCACCTCAGTGGGTCCCTCAGACCAGAGCAGGCCAACCAGTTCCACCGCTGGACTCCCTGGGATTGGCAACAGATCGAGCGTCAGGCGCAGATCGCCCGCCTGATAGGTGCGGATCTGGTCATCAATCGCCCCCCGGAGGCCCACCGCTGGCGTCATTGGCGCAGGCACCAGCGTCGCCACGAAGCGGCGGAATCGTTCGCCGACAGTGGGCGCGGGAACTGGCAGATCAGTCGCCAGGAACACACGAAGTTGCTGCATTTCCTCAGTACAGCGCGGACAGTCCACAATGTGCGCGGCAACGCGGGTTGTCTCCGCTGGGTCAAGCAGCCCCAGTTCATATTCCCCGAGTTCGTGGGGGCTGGGGCAGGTAAACCGAGCAAGGCGACCGCGTAGCGTCGCCTCAGTCTGACGATAACTTGTAACGCGATCGCGGCAAACATTGCAACTGGCAATATGCCTGTTATTCGCTGGCGAGGCTGTTCCTTCAAGGTAGGCCAAAAGCTCTTCGACCGTTGGATGTAATCCCTGCATCAGCAGTTCCCTTTCGTACATCCTAATAAACGGTTGCGCGACCAGGTTTTGCGGATCAATTTCACTGCCATTGCAGTAACTCTGGATTACGCCGCAGACGATCAAGCACATTGCGCTTGACGCGATAGACATCGTTCACCGTCGCGAAGTGCTGTGGATATTGCGCCTGCAATTCCGCCGCTTTCAGATCCAGCACAAACGCGCCATAGGCCACCAACCGCTCTGGTTCATCGTGCAGTAACTGCTCGATCACCAGCCAGAGATCGTCACCAGCCAACTGATCCACCACCGCCGTAGCAGCATCTGGAGCCTGACCGCTGACCTCATCCTCGTTGATCGGTCGGGCGCGTTGCGCCCGCACCGCATCCAGCAGCACACTATGCACGCAGAGCTTCAGGTAGCGCAGCAACGCCGCCAGCGTGGGGAACGTGAGAAAGCGCTCTGGGGTGATCGCCGTCCAAAACCGCTCAAACGCCCGATTCATCCAGAACTCATCCTCATCGTGCAGTGAGCGCGTCGCCGCGTGCTGCCGCACCCAGCCCAGGACGATCCCTTGATATTCGGTGAACAGCGCCTGCCAGGCCCCATCGTTGCGCTCGACCAGCGCCCGCCGAAAAAGCTCCAGGCAGGAGTCATCGGTTGTTGCTTCGTGGCGCAAAAACCGCGCTGTCGTCTCGTGGCAGCCAGCGATAATCGCCGCGAGCGTAGCCTGACGCACCATCTCCCCATCCGATCTCTACCGCGCCGTAGAGCGCATCCAGCGCCATATAGTATACCGCCCAGATCAGAAAATGGTGCAGAGCAGCTATTTTGTCAACAGCTAGTTTTGCCGTACCTGCATTGACAATCCCTTAGATTTTCGTACAATTTCCCCTGGCCCCCATGCGGGCCACCAGTGACCACGATGCCGGCCTAGCTCAATTGGCAGAGCAGCTGTTTTGTAAACAGCAGGTTAAGGGTTCGAGTCCCCTGGCCGGCTCCACAGGATCCCTTTATTACTTAGGAAAATCATCACAACTACAAGGGCTACCAGCTGTCAGGATTGACGTTTGACCCCAATGGGCTAATTGGCTCCAAAAAACGACAGGAGCGATGTACCATGCCTCTCTCATTTTCGTGTTGAAAAAGGCAATCTGAATGCTACGAATGCCGCACGGATGGTTAGAACGCACACGCCCTGATGGAGCGCCGCTTACCGAGCGCGAACTAATCGTTATGATTATGAGCGAATGTGGCGTAAGCGGACGCAAGGCGCGCCGCTTGCTCGCTGCTGAGCACACCATCATCGCTATTCTTGCCGCTGGTGGCATATATCGTTATACCGAAAGCATGGCCGCGAGATTATAATGGAGTTTTAGCGCAGCTCAACCTATACCGCGCATATGCGACTTTACCATTGACAACGACCACGACTGCCGCGCCATAGCATGATCTGTAGCTATTGCCGTTATTGGCAAGGGTTTTGTCGGTGTGCCGCATTTGGTGAAACACCTATCCCACTACCAATCTGAATAGGCAAGAATGATCACACTGCGCCATTTGCAGGCCCCATCATGGTATCCAGTTTGAGTGGGCCACTACTTAAGAACAAATATAATCAGCCAAGCAAGCAATTTCCTGTGCTTTTGCATCGCTTGTGTTCACCCTCTGCTGGTGATAGTCCAAGACTGGCCTATTCTGCCGTAACCTCGGCATCAAGTCCAGCTAGCATGGTCAGGGTACCAACCTTCAGCTAGCAGCCAGCTTTTACCAGATCGTCTATTAGTTGCGACAGTTCCTGCTGTCTTAAGTAAACCCAATATCAGGCAGTACGGAGGTAGGACGGAGTAGTCGCTCATTGGCGGTAATCAGCACATCATACTATAGTGCTAGCGGGTTCATAGAATGCTTTGGAGATGAGACAGGAGGGTCTGGGTGGAAATCAATGATCAGTTCGTCAGGTTCCTGGCTGGGGATGCGTTCACTGAAGATCAGATCAGCGAGATTTTGCAGTTCGCGATGCAGTGGAGACAGCACCGGGCAGCATTAGCGCAGCAGCAGGGGCAGCCGCTGCCCGTCGATGACGATACTGAGCAGCGGTTTTTACAGGAGTTGGAACACGCGCTCCAACGCTCCATCGATCAGCGCGCCTAGCGTTGCTGGGCGGTCGCTCCGCCTCTAACGCAGGCCAACCGTTGGCCGCACGATGCGCGGTGTGGGCGTTGCCAGCAGCCACGCCGCACGGTCACTGAACCGTTGGCCTCACGACGTGCAATGGTGGGCTGCTTGTGGGTTGGCGATGCCCGAACGCTGACGCGAATGGGAGCAAGTAGTCCAGCAGCACGACCGCTCCCCATGAGTGATACAGCCCTGCCGCCGATTGCTGCCACCAAACCCGACTGCTACACTGACGCCCAATCGAGGCCAACCACCATCAGCAAACAGGACGGCTGACACCCGCAGATCACGACATGGTGACGTTACGCCAGGACAGCGTGATTCTGCGCTCTGGCAGGCAAAAGGAGCGAGGCGAGATGACGAATGGCACCGCGCAACCGAATGTACTGCTCGTCACCGCTGATCAGTGGCCGGGGGGCTTGCTGGGCTGTGCGGGGCATCCCGTGATTCAGACGCCGACCCTGGATCAACTCGCCCGCAACGGAACCCTGTACACGCGGGCCTATTCGGAAAGCCCGATCTGTATCCCCGCCCGCCGCACGCTGATGACTGGCACCACGACCCAGACGCACGGCGACCGCGTTTTCAACACGGTTGCCCCCTGGCCGCATCACCTCACCAGTCTGCCGCAAGCGTTCCGTGACGCGGGGTATCAGGCGCACGCGGTCGGCAAACTCCACGTCTACCCCCCGCGTGACCGCATTGGCTTTGACGATGTGCAACTGGCCGAGGAAGGCCGCCCACACCTGGGCGCAATCGACGACTACGAGATCTTTCTGGCGGATCAGGGCTACCCCGGCCAGCAGTTTGCCGGAGGGATGAATAACAACAACTATATGCACCGCCCCTGGCATCTGCCGGAGGCCTGTCACGTCACGAACTGGGAGACGCAGACGCTCTGCCGCACGATCAAGCGGCGCGACCCCACCCGTCCGGCCTTCTGGTATCTGTCGTACACCGCCCCACACCCACCACTCACGCCGCTCCTGGAATATATGGCGTACTATCGCCAGTTCGAGCCACCAACCGCCCTGACTGCCGATTGGTGCGCGGACGCCGATACGCTGCCGCGCGCGCTGAAGATGGGGCGCAATTTCTGGCGGATGTTGCCCGAGGGGGCGCTGCGCGAGATGCGGCGGGCGTTCTACGCGCTCTGCACGCAGATCGACCACCAGTTCCGCGTGGAACTCGGCACACTACGCGAAGAAGGGTTGCTCGATAACACGATCATCGCCTTCACCGCCGATCACGGCGATATGCTCGGCGATTTCGGGCTCTACGCCAAGCGGCTCTTTTACGAAGGGTCGGCGCACGTGCCGCTGCTCCTGATGGGCGTCGCCGGGGATGACAGAGTCGCCCCTGGCACGGTCGATAATGGGGTAGTGGGCCTGGCCGATATTATGCCTACGCTACTCGATCTCGCAGGCGTGCCAATTCCAGAGACGGTGCAGGGGCAATCGCTGGTTGGAAACTCCCG
>JBDHWF010000001.1:0-88095 GCA_039810045.1 Chloroflexia bacterium | reverse complement strand
AGGCAGATATTCATCATCGAACGGATCGCGATAGTGTCGTCGCCGGTGGTGCTGTCGGTGAGGACGACTGGGCGTTTGACGATCGCTTCCATCGTCAGAATCGCCGCCTGGGGTTGGTTGATAATTGGCTGGGAGAGGATCGAGCCATAGGTGCCGGGGTTGTTCACCGTAAAGGTGCCATCTTGCAGATCTGCGGTGGTCAGGCTGTTGGCGCGGGCGCGCGTGGCAAGGTCGTTCACCGCACGGGCGAGACCAAGCAGACTCAAGCCATCGGCTCCCTTGATCACCGGCACAATCAGGCCCTGCTGCTCGGGCAAAGCGACCGCCAAACCGATATTTAGCGCGCGCTTCAGGACAATCCCTGCTTCGGTCAGTGAGGCGTTGAGGATCGGGAACTCTTGCAGTGCGCCGATTGTGGCCGTGATGACGAATGGTACGTAGCTGAGGGGATACCCCTCGCGAGCCTGGAACTGCGCTTTATGAGCGGCGCGGTAGCGAACCAGGGCGGTCATATCGACTTCGATCATTGTCCAGGCGTGGGGGGCCGTTGCCAGTGAGCGCACCATATGGTCGCCAATCGCTCGCCGCATCGGGGTGAGGGGCAGGGTGGTGCCAGCGGTGGCGGCTGGTCTGGGCGGTTGAGACTGCGGTTGAGCGAATTTTGTCGCGCTTGGGGCGGCGCTGGCAGTTGTGGCGGCAGGAGGGGCGGTAACTGGCGGCGGAGCCGTGGCTGTTGCCCCCAGTGGGCGGGCGACCTTCCCCTGTTGCTCAATGTAGGTGAGCAGGTCTTGCTTGTTGACTCGGCCTCCCAGCCCACTGCCAGGGACGGCGTGCAGTTCGCTTAAGGGGATCTCGTGTTGCTCGGCCAGTCGCTCCACAATTGGGGTGAAGCGTCGCCGTCCTGCGCCATTTGCGTTACGCGCATTGTTCCCACCAGCATGTGCAAAGTCGCCGTTTGTGGAATGTGCTGGGGCAGCGGCGTTGGGCAGTGCAGGCGTGGCTTCTGTGCTGACTGGTGGGGCGACTGCGGCGGGTGCGCTGGCTTCGCCTGCGGCCTGCGCCATGACTGGCTCAGGGGTTGGCACTGGTTCGTCGGTGCCAGTGGCTTCCGCGCTGTTCGCTGCTTCGTTGGTACTGGTGATTGTGGCGATCTGGGCCCCAACTGCGACTGTCGCCCCTTCTTCCGCGATAATCGTTGCCAGGGTACCGCTAATTGGAGAAGGTACCTCGGTGTTCACTTTGTCGGTTGTGACCTCAACAAGTGGTTCATCCTGGACGATCTGTTCGCCCGGTTGCTTCAGCCAGCGGCCAATCGTCCCTTCGGTGACATTTTCGCCCAGAGGCGGCATTGTAATCTCGGCCATTCTTCCTCCTAAGCGGTTGTCGTCGCTATCCATATTTGCTAGCGCACGCTTACGGGATAGTTATGTTGCGCCAATGGCTCAGTCTTCACCCACTCATTCTAGCATTAGTGGCGTGGTATGGGTGAGTCAGCGGGGAACGGTTGGTTGGTCGGGTTGCTGATCCCAAAGCCGTTGCATCTCAGGGCAAGTCGCCAGCAGGGTGGCGAGGGCGCCTTCGGCAATAATCCTGCCCTCATGCAACACCAGGATCCGATCTACCTGTTGGAGGGTAGCACGACGGTTGGAGACAGCCAGTAGGGTCAGGTCGGGAAGCGCCTTCAGCCGTGCCCAGAGAATCCGCTCAGTGACTACGTCGAGCGCACTCGCCAGGTCATCCAGGAGCAGGAGTTCGGCAGGCCGTACGAAGGCTCGCGCCGCCGCAGTTCGCTGCGCCTGCCCGCCAGACAGTCGTGCGCCGCGCGCTCCGATCTGCGTTTCCAGGCCAGTGGGAAGAGCGGCGAGGTCTTCTTCCATGACTGCGCGCTGGAGCGCCCCGGTGAGGTTGGTTGTTGTCTCTGCGCTACCCAGCAGGATATTGTCGCGGAGCGTCGCGCTGAAGAGGTGCGGTGCCTGCGGGAGATAGGCAACCTGGGGTGGCACAAACCAGGTTGCTGGATCGGTAAGTGGTTGGCCGTTCCAAAGGATCTGGCCACGCTGGGTTGAGAGTTGGCCCAGGAGGACGCGCAGGAACGTTGTCTTTCCTGCACCCACGCGACCAGCAATGACGACCATCTCCCCACGAGTGATCTGGAAGCTCAGGTCGGTGATGCCGCGCCCAGTGGAAGGGTAGTGGTGGGTGAGGTGTTGCCCGGTCAACGTGAGCAGCGGGCAGGTTGTGGGGGCAATTGTAGATGCCGTGGGCGTTGGGGCCGACCGACTGAGGAATAGTGGCTCGGCCTGCGTCAGGCTCACTGGTGCTGCCCCATGCAGATCACTGGTCAGACGGTTCAGCGAGACTGTCGTTTGTCGGTACCCAGCCAGGGCATGTCCAAAGAAGCGTGTGAACTCGCCAACGAAGCCAAGGTAATAGACAAAGGCGGCGAAGTTGCCGATGGTAAACGAACCAGCACTGATCGCGCGTGCGCCGAGCAAGAGGAGTAATCCCGTACCAAGGCTCTCCAGGTTGCGGGTAATGGCGCTGATACTGCGGTTCAGGACGACATCGCGAAGTACGAACTGGCGGCGTTCTTCATTGAGCGCCTGGAGCCGTGCAACCACTGCTGTTTCGGCACCAGCGACCTGGATTGCCTGCACTGACCCGAAGATTTCTCCGATTGTCTCGGTCACTTTCCCGGTTGCTTCGCGGCTGGCCTGTCGATAGTGCGCGACCCGGCCCAACGCGCGTTGAACGACGATCACGGTGGCGATCAGCGGTAGGAAGACACAGGCGGTCAGCAATGGATCGATTCGCAACAGGACGACGGTGGCCCCAATGGCGAAGAGGCAGAGGCTGACGCCATAGCAGATCAGCGCGACGAATTGATCGCACTGGGCGGCATCGTCGCGGAAACGGCTAATTGATTCGCCAACTGACTTGGTTCGCGGCAGATCGCTGGGGCGGGCCAGGATATTCGCGAGCAGGTTGCGGCGGAGGGTGGCACTGGCGATAAACTGGTGGAGGTCGGCGACGAGGACTGAGTTCGTTTTGATCAGCGTGCGCGCCAGGGCAATGCTGAGCAACAAGACGATCATGGTTTCGGCATCTGCCCCGACTGTTGGTTGGCTGACCACGGTGAAGAATCGCTCAGTGACTAATCCTGGCAGCAGGTCGAGCGCGGCAATGACGATCGCCAACCCGATACTCAAGCTAGCCAGGATGGGGTAAGCGCGAACGATTCGCCAGACAAACTGGGCCGTAGTCATTGGAGCACCTGTGCCAGTGCTTCATCATCAAAATAGTCCGTATTGAGCCGCAGCAGTTGGGCATAGCGCGAGGTAGATCTTTGCGCCAGCATTTGCGGTGGGCCATTTTCGATGATCCGCCCGCCATCGAGGATGATGATCTGATCTACGCGCTGCACTGTCGCCAAACGGTGGGCGATGATAATCCCCGTGCGCTGGTCCAGCAGGCGGCCCACTGCAACACTGATCAAGCGCTCGGTCACAGGATCAAGGCGCGATGAGGCTTCATCAAGAATGATCAGCCCTGGATCGCGCAGGAGGACGCGCACAAAGGCGAGGAGTTGAGCCTCGCCAGCAGATAATCCCCCACCTTGGGGGCCAATCATGGTGTCCAGCCCAGAGGGGAGGGTGGCGAACCAGGTGCTGATCCCCAGTTCGCTGATCGCTGTGAGCAACTGTTCGTCGGGGATTGTGGGATTGAAGAACGTCAGGTTATCGCGAATCGTGGCGGCAAAGAGTTGCACTTCCTGCGTGACCAGCGCGACGTGTTGGCGGAGATCGGCAAGGCGCAGGTCGCGGAGATCGATACCGTCAAGGTGAATGTTGCCAGCGGTGGGGTCGTAGAAACGGAGCAACAGGCGGGCGAGAGTAGATTTGCCGCTGCCAGTGCGCCCGATCAGCCCCACGGTGCCACCAGCAGGTAGGGTGAGCGAAATCTCAGCGAGCGCCTGCCGCTGCTCGGTATAGGCAAACGACAGATCTACGAGGTTCAGCGTGAGCGGGCCAGCTGGCAAGGTCGCCCCTGAGCCATCACGAATCTTTGGCTGTTCTTGCTGGAGTTCTTCTACACGCGCCAGACTTGCTTCAGCGTGCTGTAAGTCGAGAATCTCGGCCTGGAGGCGATTGATTGGGGTGAGCAGTAAGCCGGTATAACTGAAGATCAGGTAGATCGTGCCAACCGTCAGTTCCTGCGCGCGCAGTCGCGATATGGCGAGCAGGAGGGCGAAGGTGTTGGCGAGGGCAAAGAGAGTCAGGGCGGCCATCCAGACGGCCTGGCCCAGGAGAACCGCTTTGAGAAACAGATCTTTCCAGTGGCGGATCTGGCTGATCAGCCGTTGCAATATGTAGGCGGTGGCCGTTGGGCCGCTGGTGCGAATATCTTCTGCTCCGGCCAGACTTTCCCCCACGAAGCCATAGAAGGTTGCGCTGGCCTGTTCCACGGCTACCCAATGGGGTTGCGCGTAGACGTAGAGCCGCACCATCGCTGCCAGGGTAGTTAGGGCAAACAGACCGACACCGAGCCCGATTCGCCAATCTTCCCGGGCGAGTAACGCCAGGACGCCAAGTACGAGCAAGAGATTCCCAACAATCGTGATGATGAAGCGGGAGAAGAAATTCGCCAATACGGTGACATCGCCATCGATCCGTTCCACCATCTCGCCAGGAGTCCGTGCCTGATGGAACGAGAGGTCGAGCCGTAAACAGTGCGCCGTTAGGTCCGCTCGTAAGCGGTTTGTGGCAAAACAGGCGATCGTTTCAGCGAGGTAGGTTTCGGCAATTGCTGTAACCTGGGTGAGGATAGCAAGAGTTATGAACAGCAGGGCTATCAGGGAGAGCCATGCGGTGGCGCTGCCGAGTTGGGCCTGATCGAGGAAATAGCGCAAGATCTGCGGGACGAGCAACTCCAGGCCAATCGTGCTGAACAGAAGCACCGCCAGACTACCTAGTAGCCAGCCGTGGGGCAAGAGATAGTGGCGGAGTAACGACCAGTATCGTTGCAGTGGCAGATTCATCCTCTCCCCATTGTGACTGGCTGGTGCGCGGCAACATCGATCACCCGCCAGGTATGTGCGATCTGGTCTGGTGGTTAGTTATTTCCATGATACAACGGCTGTGGCCCTTGGTCGCTGTCCGACTGGAACTGTACTTTTGGCCTGTTTCTCTTGATGGTAGCGTGGAAACGATCTGCGCTTACAGGTACACTTGCTAGGTCTATACTGCTGCGGTCAGATCGGCCCGTCCTGGCGACGTTTTTGAGCATGATCTGGAAGTGTGGCAGGGTTGTTACAGGAGAAATCACACGATGCGTAAGTTCCTCACCCGCGTTTTTGGCGATACGACCACGCGCACGCTGAAAGATATTAGCAGCCAGGTCGCGAAGATCAATGACCTTGAGCCGCAGTTTGTCAAGCTCTCAGATGCGGCATTGCTGGCGAAAACAACTGAGTTCAAGCAGCGTTTGGCGAAAGGCGAAACGCTCGATGATCTGCTGCCCGAAGCGTTTGCAGCGACCCGCGAGGCCAGTAAGCGGGCCGATGGGCAACGGCATTTCGATGTGCAGTTGCAGGGCGGAATCATTCTGCATTCCGGACGGATTGCGGAGATGAAGACAGGCGAAGGGAAGACGCGTGTCGCCTCGCTGCCGCTCTATCTCAATGCGCTGACAGAACGTGGCGTGCATCTGGTCACGCCCAATGATTACCTCTCGCGGCTCGGTGGGGGCTGGATGGGGCCAACCTATCACCGCCTGGGGGTCAGCGTTGGGGTGATCAGCCACGAGTTTGCGGGGATCTATGACCCAGAATATGAAGACCCAGAGCCGCACGGCGACGAACGCCTGAACCATTGGCGTCCAGTCGAACGCCGGGAAGCGTACGAGGCCGATATTCTCTATGGTACGAACAATGAGTTTGGCTTCGATTATCTGCGCGACAATATGGTAGTTGACGTTGAGCAAACGGTGCAGCGCCCGCTCTACTACGCGATTGTGGATGAGGTAGACAATATCCTGATCGACGAAGCCCGCACCCCGCTGATTATCTCCGGCCCCGCCGAGGAAGCGACTGATCGCTACTACCAGTTCGCCCAACTGGTAAAACAACTGCGCCAGGATCGCGATTATGAGATCGACGAGAAGCGGAAGACGGTGCAGGTCACTGAGGATGGGATCGACAAGGTTGAGCAGTTGCTGGGCCTGCCCGAAGGGGCCTCGATCTACGACGATCGGTACAACGATCTGGTGCATTTCCTGGAGAATGCGCTGAAAGCGAAAGCACTCTACTTCCTCAATAAAGAATATATCATCGAGCCAGATGGCGAGGTGGTGATTGTTGATGAGTTCACTGGGCGGAAGATGCCCGGTCGGCGGTGGAGCGATGGCCTGCATCAGGCGGTCGAGGCGAAGGAAGGGGTGCGGATCCGCCGCGAGAATGTCACGCTAGCGACGATCACCTTCCAGAATTACTTTCGGATGTATGAAAAGCTCGCTGGGATGACTGGTACGGCGGAGACTGAAGCCGAGGAATTCGCCGCGATCTACAACCTGGAAGTCGTGCCAATCCCGACGAATCGCCCGATGATGCGGGAAGATTATCCCGATCAGATCTACAAAGACGAGGAAGCGAAGTTTCGGGCGGTGGTTCGCGAAGTGGAAGAAATGCACGAGTTGCAGCGCCCGGTACTGGTCGGTACTACCTCGATTGAAACGAGCGAACGGCTGAGTAAGAAGCTGCAACAGGCGGGGATCGCGCATGATGTGCTGAATGCGAAGCAACACGAGCGTGAGGCGTTGATCGTGGTGGAGGCTGGTCAGCCTGGGGCGGTTACGATCGCCACGAATATGGCGGGGCGTGGTACCGATATTCTCCTGGGGCCAGGAGTAGCCGAGAATGGTGGCCTGCACATTATTGGCACCGAGCGTCACGAATCGCGCCGGATCGATAATCAGTTACGTGGACGGGCAGGGCGGCAGGGTGACCCCGGGTCGAGTCGCTTCTATGTTTCACTCGAAGATGAGTTGATGCGGCGGTTTGGGTCAGACCGTATCCAGGGGGTGATGGGCCGCCTGGGGATGGATGATGATACACCGATTGAAGCGGGGATCATCTCGCGCTCGATTGAGAGCGCCCAGACGAAGGTTGAGGGGTACAACTTCGACCTCCGTAAGCACGTCGTCCAATATGACGATGTGATGAATAAGCAGCGGGAAGTGATCTACGCTGATCGCCGGAAGGTGATTGCTGGTGAGCCGATGCGTGACCGTCTGCTCGACATGATCGCCGATGAACTGATCACGATTGTCGATACTCATTGGCCGGAAGAACGCGGTGAGGAGCCAGATGTTCGCGGGATCATTCAGGCCAGTGCCCAGATTCTGCCGCCAGACGTGATTAGTACCCTGAAGCCTGAGGAACTAGAAACGCTGTCGAAAGAGGAAATGCACGGGTATCTCACGAATCTGGCCGAAGATGCGTACGAGGCGAAAGAGAAAAAGCTTGGGGCGGAGACAATGCGCCAGGTAGAGCGGTTGGTCTTCCTCAGTACGAGCGACCGCCTCTGGATTGACCACCTGACGCAGATGGATGAGATGCGCCAGGGGATCGGCTTGCAGGCCTATGGACAAAAGGATCCGTTGATCGCCTACAAGACCGAAGGCTATCGGATGTTCCAGGGGCTGATCGGAAACTTGCAACACGATGTTGCCCGTCAGATTTACCATGTCGAGATCGTTCGCCCGATGCGCCCACGCCCGATGGAAGAAGCCGTCACCAATCGAACCGATGATGGCGAGGAACGAAAGCCGCGACGGGCGCCAGCGAAATCGCAGAAGATCGGGCGTAACGACCCCTGCTTCTGTGGCAGTGGCAAAAAATATAAGAACTGTCACGGGGCCGGGGCACGAAGCTAAATTGCCCTCAATCATTGATTGCTGCATCTCCCCACCCTGCAATCCAGGGTAGGGAGATTGCTTGTGTTGCGCACTGCGGTATACTGCATAGCACGGTCGATAACTGCTGAGCAATGAGCCAGGAAAGGGACAGGTTGATGAGCACCACGGCTGCACCACGGTTTGAACATCTGCTGTCGAGTCGCGCAAAGATCGGCGGCGGCGGGGCACCTCCAGGCGGTGGAATGACATATGAGTTTGGGGGCGGCAAACCAGACCCCGGCTCATTCCCCTACGATGAGATTGTGGAAGCCACGCGCAAGATGATGGCGGCGGAAGGGGATCAGGCGCTGACCTATGGCGAGGCGATGGGCTACAGGGGCCTACGCGAGCTACTAGCCCAGAAGCACGAAGCCCTGGAAGGTCTGAAGCTTGATCCAGACAATATCTTGCTGGCAAATGGCTCGCTGCACGCGCTGTCGCTGGTGGTCAGCACCTTTGTCGATGTTGGCGATCCACTGATCTGTGAATCCCCTTCTTTTTCCGGCACACTGGTGATGATGCGGCGGCATGGTGCGGATCTGCATGGCGTGCCGATCGATGAGCAGGGGATGATTCCCGAGGCGCTGCGCGAGGAACTGGGCAAGCTGAAAGCCGCGGGGCGACCTGCGAAGCTGATCTACACTATGCCCACCTTCCACAACCCGGCTGGCCCCACGGCGCCAATCGAACGGCGGCGGGAGATTCTGGCGATTGCCCGTGAGTTTGACACGGTGATTCTGGAAGACGATGCCTATGGCGACCTACGCTTTGAAGGCGAGTTTGTCCCGTCGCTCTACGCCTTGGATGAGACTGGTGAATCGGTTATTCGTGCTGGCACGGTCTCGAAGATTCTGGGTGCGGGAATGCGGCTAGGGTGGTTGGTCGCGCCGAAATCGTTGCTGCCGACGCTGGCAAGTTTCAACTTTGGCGGTGGGGTTGCGCCGTTCACTTCGCGGGTGGCGACCTATTATATGCGCGAGCATATGCTGACCCATATTCCCAAGCTGATCGAGGTCTATCGCGGCAAGCGCGATGCGATGCTACAGGGCCTTTGGGAAGGGCTTGAAGGCACTGATGTTGAGATCAGCAAGCCCGCTGGTGGTTTCTTTATCTGGATCAAGCTGCCCACTGGCACCGACCTGGAAAAACTGGCGGCGGCGGCCCGCGAGGCGAAAGTAGCCTATGTGCCAGGGAACGCGTTCATGCCCAATGGTGGGGGCGAGCGCTATATTCGCCTTGCCTATAGCTATGAGTCAGAGGAGAACTGCCACGCTGGTGCGCGGCACCTTGCTGCAGCGATTCAGCAGGCCAAAGCCTAAGCCGATCATCCTGGGCCGGAGCTACCTATAAGGGTAGCTCCGGCCTTTTGTGTGCAGCTACCGTTCCCTCTGAAATGAAACATGCGAACCCTGGCCAACGTAATATCTGATACAGGCGTAACGGTCATCTGCGGCGTTGCCATTGCGTGGCCGTTACGTTGTACGGGTTAGGGAAAGGGTTGTTGATGACTCAGGATCGTTCTATTCCACGGCAGATGCGCTCTGCTGCCGTTAGCCTTGGTCTGGTTAGCGCGTTGGCGATCAGCCTTACTGCTTGTGGCGTACCAGGCATGGCGAACACGAATGTACCACGGCAATGTGTTGACGACTTCGGGCAGGTAGTGGCCGAGGCGCAGTGCGTGGCAACCCCCGTCGCGGCAGTTAGCGGCACCACAACGACTGGCTCAACAACCACGCGTACCCGTTACCGCTGGTATTACGGTGGCACGACCTCGGGCGGGCGGGTGACTGGTGGCTCCTACAATCCCCCACCAGCCCGCAGTAGCGGTAGTAGTGGCAGCAAGACCAGCGGTGTGCAAACAGGTGGTTTTGATGGTGGCAAGAGCGGCACTAGCAGCACGAGTGGTGGTAAAAGTAGCAGTGGTAAGAGTGGCAGCAGCAGTAGCGGTAAAAGCAGTAGCGGCGGCAAGAGCGGCGGGAGCTAATAGCGATGCGTCGTCGTACTGCCACCCCACGCCCGAACCACGAGCAGATTGTGCGGGAGCAAGGGCTGATCTATAACACCATTGAACGTCCTGATGGTTCGACTAGGCTGTTCTGGGATGAGTCGGTCTACTACTCCTTTTCCATCAACGAGATCCTGGAGTTAGAGCGCGTCACGCAGGAACTCCACAATCTTTGCCTGGATACCGTTGACTATGTGATCAGGCAGCGACGGTACCGCGATTTTCGGATTCCCGAAGCGGCTTGGCCGGCAATTGAACGCACCTGGGAAGAAGATAGCCCATCGCTCTATGGGCGGTTCGACCTGCGCTATGATGGGCACGGCCCTGCGAAATTGCTGGAATATAACGCCGATACCCCTACGGCGTTGCTCGAAGCAGCCGTAATTCAGTGGTATTGGTTGGAGCAGACGCAGGCGGGCCACGATCAGTGGAACTCGTTGCACGAACGGCTGGTAGCCTGCTGGCAACGGCACACCCCCCGCCTGCCCAATCGCCGCGTCCACTTCGCCTATACCGAAGAAGAAGTGACGGGCGAAGATTTGATGACAGTTACTTATCTGCGTGAGACGGCGAATCAGGCCGGGTTGCAGACCGAAACGCTGTTGATGGAGCAGGTTGGCTGGGATCATGATCACCACCGATTTGTTGATCAGGCCCGTCAACCAATCACAGCGATCTTCAAGCTCTATCCCTGGGAGTGGATTTTCGCTGATCCGTTTGGCCCATATGCGCTGCAAGCGCTGGAGCAAACGCACTGGATCGAGCCAACCTGGAAGGCAATTCTGGCGAATAAAGCGCTGCTGGCGTTGCTCTGGGAACGCTATCCCAATCACCCCAATCTGCTGCCCGCGTTCTTGCCCAGTTCTGGCTACCTGTCCTCCTACGTGCGTAAGCCGATCCTGGGGCGAGAAGGGGCGAATGTAGAGATTGTCACGCCTGGGAATCGCTTCAGCACCGATGGCCCTTATGGCGCTGAAGGGTATGTCTATCAGGAGTATGCGCCCCTGCCCGACTTCGATGGGCAATACCCGGTGCTTGGCACCTGGATCATTGATGGCGAGGCGGCAGGCCTGGGCATCCGTGAATCAGATACGCTGATTACTGATAACCAGAGTCGGTTTGTGCCACACCTGATTGACTAGCTTAGTGTGGGTACAGTGAACGCAAGATCCTCTAAGCGTTCACTGCACCCACACCACCAGCAGCCCACTATACGATCACGCTCCTTGGAAAAATGACTAGAGTCAATAAATCCAGCGACACTGGGCGCTTTTCAGGCGACATCAGGCTGGGACTTCGGGGATCTGTCCGGCAGCGTCGGCCATGATCGCCTTGATTGCGGTTCGGTCATCAGGGGTGAGCGTCAATTCCAGGGCCGCGGCGTTATCCGTAATCTCTGCTGGATTCCGTGCGCCAGTCAGGGCCACCGATACTGCTGGTTGACTGAGGACCCAGGCCAGGGCCAGCCGGGGGAGGCCAATGCCTTTTTGGGCGGCGAGTGCTTTCAGCCGCTCAACAACCCGTATGTTCTGCTGGAAATTCTCCCCTTTGAAAAGGGCTTGCCCAAAGATCACCCCCCTTGATCGCCAATCGCTCTCAAGAAATGTTGTGTCAGCAGTGAACGTCCCAGTTAGTAGCCCATGCGCCAGGGGGCCATAGGCCATGATACCGATCCCCAATTCTCTGGCCGTGGCAAACATCTCGTGTTCCCAGCGTCGGTCAAAGAGGTTATAGCCGACCTGATTGGTGATAATCGGCGCGAGCGCCTGACTCTCGCGCAACTGTGCCGCCGTGAAATTCGACACGCCAATATAGCGTACCTTCCCGGCAGCAATCAGATCGTTGAGGGCTCTCATCGGCTCAGCGAGGGGCGTGACGGTATCGGGCCAGTGAATCAGATAGAGGTCAATATAGTCTGTGCCAAGCGCACGTAAACTGGCCTCACAGTCATCAATGATCGATTGATACCGACTGTCCCGACCCTTCAGTTGGCCCGCTCTGGTTGGCAGACCACCTTTGGTAACGAGCAAGACATCTTTTCGTTTTGCGCCCAGCGCTCGCCCAAGTAATTCTTCTGACTGCCCAGCGTGGGTTGGACTGGCTGGGTCTGATTCCGCCTCAAGCGTAGTGAAGCCGTAGAAGCGGGCAGTGTCAAAGAGAGTGATGCCCAGATCGATTGCCTGATGAATCGCGGCGGTTGTCTCGCGCTCGTCAAATGTGCCATAGGTGCCACCCATCTCCCAGCACCCGAAACCAAGGGCTGAGGTGGTGAAGTCTGAGTTGCCCATCTTGCGATATTCCATCGGATCCGCTTCCTCTCCGGTTATGAGGTTGATCGCAGGGTTAGCCTTTGACTGCCCCCATCGATAAACCCGACACGAGATACTTCAGCACGAAGACTAGAGTGAAACTTAGGTCGAGGATAACAAGGCCTGGATACGGATCGAGCTGCTGTAAACAATTGAAGATGATATACGACGAGGAAAGCACGCCAATTGCTGACAATTGTGTGTAGACATTGTCTACTCAAGGCTCCTATCTCTTGAGTACTCCTGGTATCTCAATCGCCTCGACTCCACAATTGAGTTCGGTGACAACCTGGGCAATATATTCACCACGTTCGACGATATGTGATCGCATGATCGATTCTGTCTGGTTTGAGGCGATCAGCAAGAATCTCTTCACGCAAGCGATCAGTGGTCCAGGCGGCCAACGTCTTGTGTGTTGGTATTGGCAGGGAGATAAGTGAACGGCGCATCGCATAGCCTACTGTATGATGTGTAGTGTATACAAGCTGGTGTTTAGTGTCTGATCGAGCAGACTCACTGTCAAGGTACTGGCCATCAGATTCAAGGACGATCATTGCTGGCCTGAGCCATATTTGCAGTGTGGTTCTGCTTTGTGCGCTGATCGGTGTCCTGGTTGGTGGCAAATGGATCAGGATTCTTGACAGCGGTGGAGTATCGGTGTATCAGACTGGTATCGCCTTTGTATCCCCGCTTGCGTCAGTATTCACACAGGAGGAGTCGCTATGAGTGCACCCGCCTCGCCGATTCGCCAGGACTGGCTTGACCGTTGGCAGGAAGAGATCCTGGAGCCTGACCTGCCAATTATCGATCCGCATCATCACCTCTGGGACCGCCCGGGCTGGCGGTACCTCCTTGATGAATTGCTGGCTGATCTACAGAGTGGTCATCGGATTATTGCGACCGTTTTCCTGCAATGTCGTGCAATGCACCGCGCCAGTGGCCCCGAAGCGTTGCGGCCTGTTGGCGAGACTGAATTCGTCAACGGAGTTGCCGCAATGAGCGCCAGTGGTGGCTATGGCCCCACCGTGATCTGTGCGGGGATCGTCGGACACGCCGATCTGCGGCTTGGTGCCGAGGTGAACGCGGTTCTCGACGCCCATGAACGGGCTGGTGGCGGGCGGTTTCGCGGAATCCGCCATATCGCCGCCAGGGACGCCACGATGCCGATCACGGCTGCTACCCCAGAGGCAGGGCTGCTGGCTGACCCAGCGTTTCGTAGCGGTTTCGCCCAACTAGCTCCCCGTAATCTCTCGTTCGACGCCTGGCTCTATCATCCACAGCTTCCTGAGTTGACGGCGCTGGCACGAGCGTTCCCGGAAACCACGATTATCTTGAATCATGTTGGTGGACCGCTGGGAATCGGCCCATACGCTGGACAGCGCGATGAGGTTTTTGCAACCTGGGCCGCCAGTATTCGCGATCTGGCGAGTTGCCCGAATGTGCAGGTAAAGCTCGGTGGATTGGGGATGCCGCTGACCGGCCTGGGCCATCACGAACTGGCGGAACCGCTCTCCTCGGCTGACCTGGCTGAGGCGTGGCGACCGTATTTCGAGACTTGCCTCGACGCCTTTGGGACCAAGCGCGCCATGTTCGAGAGCAATTTCCCAGTCGATAAGGAATCATACGGCTACGCCGCCTACTGGAATGCCTGTAAGCGGTTGACGCAAGGGGCCAGTGCCAACGAACGAGCAGACCTGTTCCGTCAGACTGCCGCCCGCGTCTATCGGCTCGATCTGCCTGAGCTAGCCTGAATGTCGGAGTGATCACCGCTCCCTACTTTCAAGCAGATTGGGCGGTGTTCGATGGAGTATGCGAGGATGAATGCCCCAAAGGAAACTACTGAGTCGCAACAACTGTTGCCCGCTCATCTGACGAAGCCTGTCAATGGCGCAGTGAAGATTACGGCGATCAAGGCAGTACAGTTACAGCCGCAGGGCACCTTGATCAAAGTGGAGACCGATGCTGGCGTGGTTGGCTATGGCGAATGCCACGCCAGCGGCCCGTTGGCTCGGGCTGTGATCGCCACGATTGGCACTGGTCGGCTGCCACATCTTGGACTGGTTGGGAAAGACCCACTGGCGATTCAGGTCCATTTTCACAATATGTTCTACGCCTATCCACAACGACCACCTTATGTACGCGTGATGAGTGGGATCGACATCGCCCTCTGGGATCTGGCCGGAAAACTCCTTGGGCAGCCCGTCTCGAAACTGCTTGGGGGCAATTTCCGCGAGACGATTCCGCTCTATTCCCACTGCACTGGTGGTGATTATTTCGACAAGGGGGCTTGGCGGGAGCGGGCGGCGGAACTGACTGGTGGCCCCGAAGCGTTACGGGCGTTTAAAGTTGATATTCATCATCCACTCGGGACGCCGATGCAGCAGTACATCCCGAGTATCGGGCCACGTGAGGCGCGGCGGGTGGAACAGGCCTATGCCATGGCGCGGGAGGCGTTCGGGCCAGCGGTCGATATTATTGTCCATTGCCACTGTGAACTTGACTTGCCAAGTGCGATCCGCGTGGCGCAGGCGGTGGAACCAATCGATCCGTTCTGCTACGAAGACCCCCTGGCACCACAATTCTCCGAGTCGTGGCTGGCCCTGCGCCATGCTACGAATCTGACGCTGATGACTGGGGAGAACCTGGAGACGCCAGAAGATGTCTTGCCATTTGTGCAACATCAGGCCGTGAATATCCTCCAACCAGATCTGATCAACTCGGGCGGGATCACTGGGGCGAAGCGGATCGGCGACCTCGCAGCCCTCTACCGCATTCCGATCTGCTTGCACAACGTCAGTGGATTGGTCTTGCAGATGGCGTCGCAGCAGTGGTCGGCGGCGTATTTCAACTGCCCTGCAATGGAATATCGGCGCGGTGGTGAGGCCGCGAAAATGGCCGCCAGTAATGCCCCAGTCGTGCGTGACGGGCAGATGCAGGTCTCAACCCTGCCAGGTCTTGGCCTGGACTTTGACTTCGACTATCTGCGGGCGAATGTCGCAGATGGGGAACCGTGGTGGGATTGATCCTGTACGTCGCTTGTTTGCTGCGCTGCCCGCGGCGATTTTTCGCAGGGTGAGGCTGGGGGCAATTGACTATCAAGCTGCTGGTTGCGTAGTCCCTGATTGCGCTACGCTGCCAGCAGCTTTTTACTGGCGAGTGGCACACGTCGCGGCGACTGTTGTGGCAGGAATGGCCCTGTGGATTGTACCCTTCCTCATTGGGACGATTGCTTGTCCAGTAATTCAGCAGAGCGATGAAGGGCATTACCTTCATCGTCATTGCTTTCGCGACTGGTGCCGCACGCGTTGAGCGATATTGCTCATCTGATCTTTCCACCTGCGAGAGAGGAGGCTGTGGCGTGAATATCCTGGTAACTGGCGGGGCGGGCTTCATCGGTTCGCGTTTGGTAAAACGCCTGCTGGCAGATGGGCAGAATGTCAGAATCCTGGATAATCTGGTGCCGCAGGTTCATGGGGCTAACGCCGATTGGCCGACCCACTTGCCCCTGGCTGACCTTGATTTGCAGCGTGGTGATGTGACCAACCCTGGTGCCTGGCAGCGCGCCCTGGATGGCATCGATGTCGTCTACCATTTGGCAGCGGAAGTGGGTGTTGGGCAGTCGATGTACGAGATCACTCGCTACATGGGCGCGAACACGATGGGTACGGCGATCTTTACGGAGTTACTGGCCTCAGGCAAGTATCCGATCCAGAAGGTCGTTGTCGCTTCGTCCATGTCAATTTATGGTGAGGGTGCCTACCTTTGCCCGCAATGTGGGCCGGTTGCGCCATCAATGCGCGGGATCGCCCAGTTAGAGCAACGCCAGTGGGAGCTACTTTGTCCCGTTTGTGGTACTGAACTATCCCCAACTGGCACTGATGAGCAGAAACCACTGCAACCAACTTCGGTATACGCGATTTCGAAACGTGATCAGGAAGAACTCTGCCTGACTGTCGGGCAGGCGTATGCGATTCCTACGGTGGCCCTGCGGTTTTTCAATGTCTATGGCTCTGGGCAAGCCCTCTCGAATCCCTATACCGGGGTGGCGGCGATCTTCTCATCACGGCTGTTGAATGGCAAAGCCCCGCTGATCTTTGAAGATGGCGCACAGTCACGAGATTTTATCCACGTTGATGATCTGGTTGAGGGGCTAACGCTGGCCCAACGCCGTGATGAGGCCAATTATCAGGCGATTAACCTGGGCACGGGACAACCACGCTCGATTCGGGAAGTGGCCGAGCGGTTGGCTACCGCCCTGGAAGTTGATCTGCCTCCTGATATTGCCCAGCGATTCCGCGCTGGTGATATTCGGCATTGCTTTGCCAACATTGATAAGGCGCGACAATTGCTTGGATTCTCCCCACAGGTGCCATTTGACCAAGGGATCGCTGAACTGGTCGAGTGGGTTCAATCGCAGGAAGCAGTTGATGCTGTCGCGCAGGCGACGAGCGAGTTGGAGTTGCGCGGGTTGGCGCGCTGAGTATGCGCGAGATCGCGGCAATCAGTCGCGCAGGAACTGACCTGCTGAGAGATTGCCGCAATAGATTTAGGGTTCGCGGCGAACGTTGCGCCGACGGAGGACAGGCCGTTCGTCAGGGGCGGCCCTGACGACCAGGACACCTGGTTCATCGAGTAATCCCCCAGCGAGTAAGGTGCCAAGGCCGATCAGCAGCGCAGCAATAAACAGCAGCGAATATCCTAGGCGGTCAACAATCAGGCCCCCGAGTGGCAGCGCCAGCGTGCCGAGCGCCAGGGTGAGCCCGGTAATGATTTGGGCCGATTGGCGTTCACGCGGTGTTGTCAGGGCGGCTTGAATGGTGGGGGCGGCAAGGTCCATTCCCGCATGGGCGATCCCTAATGCGGCAAAGACGATCCCGAAGGCGAACAGGTTGGTTGAGTCGCCCCCAGGCAGGCGATCCCGTAAGGTGGCGGAACCCAGGAGTGGGGGCAAGGTGAGTGCCGTAATTGGGGCAAGCAGACGCACAAAAGTGGCGAGTTGTAAGACGAGGGGGTTCCCCGCCCGAATCCCGAGGATTCGCCAACACACAGCGGCAATGGCCCGGGCGAAAACGAACGTGACCAGATAGGCGGCTACCGTGCGCCCACTGCCTCCTAACTCGCGGGTGGCATAGAGGATATAAAATGGCTCGGCCACGGCCCCAATCGCATAGAGCAACCGAAAGAACAGAAAGCGGTTATAGGCTAAGTTGTTGGAGAGTAATTCAAAGGCGGTGAATGGGTCGAAGCGGTTGGTATCGGCTGGTGCGCCCTGCTGCCAGTTGAGCGCTAAGAGAACAGCAAGGCAGATTCCAGCGACGAGGGTGGCGAGGCCAGCATAGGTAAACAGATGAGCGTAGGTTGCGGCATTTGCGTTATTGAGGAGCGTTAGTCCACCACGGGCCGCCAACCCTCCCGCCACAGCGCCAGCCAGACCGATGAAAAACCACCGACTCCAGCGGGCGCGCCAGGAGCCCTCAGCGCGATTTACGCCAGCCAGGGTGAGGCGCAAGGTATTCGCTGCTCCCGTAGTCAAGGCAACGATCAGGAGGAAGAACAAGAGAAAACGATTTGAGCTGTTCTGGCTTGCCCCAAGCCAATCGGTGGCTCGGCTGAGTCCCAATAAGATCAAGAAAGTAACGCCAGTTAGCCCCACTAATATGCTGGGCCGCAACCGCGGCCATTGCGCACCAAGGGGCGGGATGGCGAGGACGCTCGCCAGCAGGCTGGCGGCGATCAGGATAGCGATTGACCAGCCGATTCCCAGATCACTTTCGGTAGTGGTGGCGAAAAGAAGTGGGAGGACGATCAGCGGGTGGAGGCAGGCCTCAGCAAAGCGCGCCAGGGCTTCGGCGATCCCAACCAGTGTGGGTGTACGCCAGCGTTGCGCAATGGGTAGTGGGGAAGTGGTTGACGCTGGAAGCTGTCTTGTCAGATCAATCTGCCGCCCCACACTCTGCACCCTTCCGTAGACTCTCGTCACCGCTGTTGCAGGAGAGTATAGCAAAGGCTGGTATGAACGCTATCAGGATTTGGGCTACTCTGGATCAGGCGTAGAGCGGTGCTATCGCCTGTGATTCGATCATTTGCAGGAAAATAGCGAGTAAATCAGGGTCCCATTGGGGGCCGCTATTGCTCCGCATGATCGTGAGGACTTCGTCGAGTGCGAGGCCCTGTCGATAGGGGCGGTCGGCGATCATGGCATCAAACGCGTCGACGATGGCAACGATTCGGGCATCGAAGGGGATGATGACGCTACTCAGGCCATTGGGATACCCACGACCGTCCCAGCGCTCATGATGATGCAGGATGATCGGGATGATCTCCTGTAACTCAGGGATCTGGCTGCAGATCTGGGCTCCAGCAAGTGGATGATTTTTGAGTCGGGTATATTCAGCGGTAGTCAGTGGACCAGGTTTCAGCAGAATCGTTTTCGGTATCGAGATTTTGCCGAGATCATGTAATAGCGTGCCAATGCGTAGTCGCTGGCGGTGGGCTGGACTCAATGCCAAGACTTGCCCAAACTGTTCGATCAGGGTGACCAGTCGTTGGCTGTGTACAGCGGTAATCGGATCTTTCACCCAGATCAGGTTGGCAAGCCTGCTGATTACCAGGGCAAGGCTGCTACCCGCTTCGGCGAAGCAGCCGGGCTGCTTCGTTGGTTGTGGCGGAGTGAGGCATTGTTCTGGACGTGCCTGATGAATACCAGTGATTGACCAGGCATTTCTAACTTCGAACGTACCCATTCGCGATTCCTACTACGCATGGCAACTCAAAAATCTTTTTCGAGTGCAGCGCCAGCGGGCTTTTCCCCACCATTCGCGACAACAGTATGCTATGCAGCTTGCCAGCACAGCTGTCGGATCTTTTATCTTACTAGTGTAGTTTGAGGTTATTTGTACTTTGGAACGCCATATTTGGCCTATATCTGAGGGCCATTGGTCCCAGTCTAAATGGGGTAAATTGGCAGTGCTAACGGGTCAGGTCAATCGTTTGGGTGGCAACAGTACCACCAGCATCAGTGGCCGTAATAACGAGGCGGTATGGCCCAGGAGGAGCAGTGCGGGCATTCCAGTAGCCGATCCAGAGATCAAGTTCGCGGTTATAGCGAGGGGGAGGTAGTCGCTGATCGTTGATCTGGAACTCGACCTGAGTCACGCCGATCTGGTCGGTGGCACGGAGCTTAATCGTCAGAATATCTTTGGCGAGTGGGCCTGCTGTTGGGGCGATGACGGTCAACGTTGGTGCAATTGTATCGTATCCTAATGCTTGCCAGCACGCTTCAGCTAGGACAAGGTGTCCGGCATTGTTGGCGTGAATATCGATTGGCATCCAAGTTAGTTCGCGCTCGTGGTTCAGAAAACGGCTGTATGCGTCAGCCACAGTCAGCGATCGTTTGGTCACTTCCTCGCTCAGAGCGGTGTTGAAGCGATTCACCCACCAGGCATCTGAATTGGCGATCTGCGGATCACCACCGTAAGGGTTATAGATATTCATGACCACAATATTGGCCTGCCGCGTACCATTACTTGTGGAGGCGGTGATGAGCGTGTCGAGAATCTGGGCTAGTGAACTACGGAAATCGGTCAGGCCGCGCTCACGGGTGGCGGTATCAGACCCCTGCAAGAGGCGAATGTTGTTCCCGCCAATATCAAGTGTGATTGGGCTAACCTGCCATCCGGCGGCTTGGGCGTCGCTCAGGGCTTTTTGGGCTGCTGTCAGTTGCCCCCCATTAATCATCGTTCGCGTTGTCTCGCCACTGACGGCCAGATTACGCAGCATAATTGGGTGCCCAGCGCTCTGTTCGAGTAGCGCGTGCAGACGGGCGACGTAGCCACGCGTGTCGGGCATACTCGACAGGCTGCCAACGGCAAGTGAGTCGCCAAGGGCCAGATAGAGGTTGCCGATCGCGGCGGGTGCGGCGGCCTGGACCATAGGCTGCATTGACCCACTACTGAGAACGATGATCAGCAGGCAAGTGATGAGGAGGCGCGCTACCAGCCGGCTGCGTTGGGCGATCTTATGCATCGTTCTGATCCTGAGCGCGGATCGCCGCATCGCGGGCGAGGGCCTGTTGGAGCAGGCTACGGTCATTCTCAAACGTCAGGCGCTGTAGGGCTTCATCTGGTGGGAGGAGAAAGGTATCAACCTCATTGTGCAGGGCAAACTCTGGCAAGCGGTGTTCGAGGCGGAGTAAGAAATAACCGATATGCCGCACTTTTTTGTAGGTCATTTCCAGGTCGGTGAGCCAGTCGATGATTCGGGTAGCTAATCCCATCTCTTCAACGATTTCGCGTTGGGCTGCCATCGCCACCGATTCCCCTGGCTCGATGTGGCCTTTGGGTAAGACCCAATCCCCTTTCTTCGCTCGGCGAATGGCAACTGCGCCATCTTCGGCAATCACGATCCCGCCGGCCTGTTCGGAGATTTTGGGGCGGTCGGTAGTGCGTGGAAACGGCTGACGGGCGATCTCAGCCAGGATTTTCGCCTGGGTGATGGGAATCAGTTCGGGCATCACCATCGTATTTGCCAGCAGCGGCATGAAGTTCGCATCACCAGTCCAGCGTGGGACAACGTGCATATGCAGGTGGGTAGCGATACCAGCCCCGGCTACCTCGCCGATATTCAGACCAATATTGAATCCAGCAGGTCGTAAAATCCGCTCGAGCAGGGCCACAATCCAGGGCAACAGACGAGTCATTTCGGCCAGGGCGTTGGCTGGTAAATGGTCGAGAGTGGCGGTGTGTGTATACGGTACGATCATTACGTGGCCCGTATTATAGGGAAAAAGATTCATGATCACGAATGCGTGCTGTCCGCGATGGAGAATCAGGTTGGCGCGGTCATCAGCGGCTGCTGGTTTGTCGCAGAAGATACAACCTGCCTCTTTGGGACCACCAATGTAGCCCATACGCCACGGGGTCCAGAGCTTTTCCATCCGTGTTGTACTCCCATTATCCAATGCAGTGAGCCATGCTGATGATGGCGGGTGACGTAGCCGCCAATACCACGCTCATTGGTATACTAGAAGTGTACGATTCTGACCAGCACACGGCAATCGCGTAGCTGGTAGATGCGGATAAGCACGTTGGGGAATTGTGAATCTGATCCTGTTACATGGGGCCGTGGGGATTTGGGATGAGGTCGCCTGCCTTGCGATCCCTTCAACAGTGATTTTGGCGGTGGTGTTGGCAGTCGTGCGGCAGCAACAACAGGCGGGCATCGCTGATCCTGCTGGCACTGCGGATAACGGAGCGGAGCAACCACCCTTGCCTGAGCAAGTGCAGCACGAGGAATGAACGGAATCTGGCAACACCTTCGTTTGTTCCTCGTGCCGCTCCTGGTCATGCCCCTGCTTTGGGTACTCCTAGCGGCGCCAGTTGCCGCCCATGCCACGTTGCAGCGAGCCGAGCCAGCAGCGGGCAGCGCGCAGCCAGTTGCCCCAACGGTGATCAGGCTCTACTTCAATGAAACCCTTGAACTGAAATATAGCACGATCAAAGTCTATGACGCGAGTCGCCAGGAATACAGCCAGGGCGCAGTGCAGCCGATCCCCGAACAACCATTTGGGCTGATGGTGGCAGTGCGGCCCTTGCCTGAAGGGAACTACCTCGTCAGTTGGCGGGCAAGTTCGGCAGTCGATGGACATATTACGACCGGCACATTTGCCTTTGCCGTGGGTAATACCCCCCCGCCAGCGGCGGCGAACGGCGAGCTACCAACAACTATTGCCTATGCGGCACCCTCTGTAGCAGAGGTAGTGACGAAGTGGGTCACGCTGGCTGCCGTTGCTGCTCTGATTGGGCTGCTGGTGTTGTGGTTAGTGGTCTGGGTGCCAACCCTACGCGCCTTGCCGAACACTCCTGGTGTTGATGACCCAAATGAGCAGCGTATAGTGCAACGGCTAGTAGTTGGGGCGGGCCTGTCGTTGCTCATCCTGCTGTTGACAACAGTGGTAGGGATCCTGCAGCAAACGGCGAAGGTGATGAACCAAGCGGTGACTGCCGTTCTCGATAGCGCTACCCTGACTGACTTTCTGTTCAACACACGGACGGGGGCGATCTGGTCGACGCGGTTGTTGCTGCCGCTTGTTGGCCTGATGTTCTTTGGGCCGTTGTTCGTTGCTGCGGTGCGTGGGCGACCACTCACGCATGAGGACGATGAAGAACCGCGTTCGCTGACTGGCGCACTTCTTTTTGGCCTGGCGATTGGCCTAGCCTACCTGCTATCGATCAGTTTGATCAGTCACGCGGCAGCGGCACCATTCTGGGCTCCATTGGCAGTTGCGCTCGACTGGCTCCATCTGGTGAGTATGGCGGTCTGGGTTGGTGGGCCGCTGGGTTTGCTCGTGACGCTGCCATTGCTGCGCGCATTTGGCCCAGATCGGCGGGCAGTATTGCTGGGCCTGGTGCGCCGCTTTGCACAGTTTGCAGCGATTGCGCTGGGGGTGCTGGCCCTGACGGGGAGCTACAGTGCCTGGCTGCACGTTGGTTCGCTGGCGGGGTTGCTGGATACCCCCTATGGTCGCGCTTTGCTGGTGAAGCTAGCACTGGTAGCACTGCTGGTGGCGTTGGGGGGCTTCAATCACCTCTGGCTGCGGCCCAGGTTGACCTTAGTGAGGACAACAGATCTCCCAGTCGAAGATCGGCGCACGACGATTCTTCAGCGGCAGTTGCTGCGAACTGTACGCGGCGAGGTGCTGCTGGCAGGGGCCGTCTTGCTGGTTGTAGCGGTGATGATCGGTTATCCACCGGCGCGGGAGACGCTACAACAGACGACGCCACCGCCATTGAGCCAGACCCAGACGACGGGTGATTTGAAAACTACGCTGACATTGAAGACCTTGCAGCCTGGTGACAACCTCTTTGATCTCGCGATTATCGATAACAATACCGGGCAGCCAGCGCAGAATATCGAGCGAGTGACGTTGCGCATCACGCACACCGAGATGACAATGGGCGAAGCGCAAACGACCACTACCCCCCGCGGCGATGGGCATTACCTTGCCAGTGGCCCCTATATTTCGATGAGTGGACGCTGGGAGTTACTGGCTCTAGTGCAGCGAACCAATGCCCCTGAACTACAGCAACGGTTCATTTTCCCGATTGGCTCTACGGCAAACCTGGAAGCGGCTGGACCGCAACTGACTGCACCATCCCTTGGGCAGTTGAATTCGTTGCGCGGGGTGGGGCTGCTCATCATTGTGGTGGGGCTAGGCTGCGCTGTTGGGGGCGTACAGCTCTTTCGGCGGGGCGCAATGACGGGCACAGTGTTATTACTGCTGGTGCCAACGGCGCTGATCACTGGCGGCTATCTGGTCTATACCGCCGACCCAACCGAGGCGATCGTGGGGCGGGTGCCGGAACCAACCAATCCAGTACCAGTCAGCAGCGCTTCGATTGAACGCGGGCGAACTATTTTCGCGACGAACTGTGTGGTTTGTCATGGCGTCACTGGTCGTGGCGATGGCCCGCAAGCCGCCGTCCTGAATCCCCGTCCACCCGATATGGCCTTGCCGCACACGGCTTCCCATAGTGATGGCTATCTGTTCAATGCGATTCGCAATGGCTTTCCTGGCTCGGCAATGCCAGCCTGGGGACAGACGTTTAGCGAAGCTGAGCAGTGGGATCTGGTGAACTATCTGCGGCAGTTCAACCCGTTGACTGCTGTTGGGGCTACGCCGTTGCCGTCAGCAACGCCGAACCAACCAGCCCTGCCGCCTTCACCAACGGCGCAAAGCAGGCTCAATACGCCCGCCATACCAGCAGCGTCCAGCACGACCAGTCGTGCGCCTGCTACGCAACCCGCAACTCCTGTGTCTGCTGGCGCAGGCAGGCTGATCTATGCTGCTGATGGGACGTTGTGGGCAATTGACTTGCCTGGTGGCCCGCCGCGCAATCTCCTGCCAGACCGTCGGCAGAATAGTTATGCTGGCGATCCAGCTTTGTCGCCCGATGGTGCAACGATTGCATACAGTGTTCTGGTAATTCCAGCAGCGACAGCCACACCGATCACCACCCCACCACCATTACCGGGCAGCGATATCTGGTTGATCAACAGCGATGGAGGCAATCCGCGCCAGATTTATCAGCATGAGCAGCCAGGGGTGTTGCTGGAAGGATTCGCCTGGGCCGCCGATGGCCAATCGCTGCTGCTCAGCGCGACCACACCAGTGATTGATGCCCAGGGACGGTATGTCAATTCACTGAAGGAAGTGCAGCGACTGGACCTTGCTACGGGCAAACGGGCAACCATAATCGGCGACGCGAAGAACCCGACGACCGCTGGGGCGGCTCTGGCCTACGTGCGGATTGATCCGCAAACGTATCAGCCGAGCCTCTGGCTCGCTGATAGCGATGGTCGTGGCGGGCGTGAATTGGTTAGTACCGCGCCGCAATTTCTGGAGATCAGCACCCCGCGCTTTTCGCCCGACGGCCACCAGATCATCTTTGCGGCTGCTGGTGGCCCTGCTGCAGCGACTGCCCCAGGGGATCGCGTGGCGTTATCCTGGACGCAGCGGGCGTGGGCGTGGCTGATCGCGCCGTTCCAACCGCCCGCCGTGGCCGCACATGGGTTGCCCGCCGACCTCTGGTTGGTTGCGGTTGCCACTGGCAAATTGACCCGCATCACCGCGCTCAACGCGGACGATCCCCGCCCAGCGTGGGCGGCGAATGGGCAGCAGATTGCGATGCTGACGGGCACGGGGCTCTATTTGCTGCAACCCCGTGGCGGGAATCCGCTTGGCCCCACCGATCCGGGCCTGACCCAGATCAGCAATCGGGGCAGCTATAGCACGCTGATCTGGTCAACACGCTAGGCTGTCCCGCGCTGGGTTGGTTACTGGTGTAGGGCGGCTTTCAACGCTGCGCTGCCCTGTTCAAGCAGCGCGTCGGTCGCCTGGTTGCCCATGTGCCCAATCCGAAAGACTTTCCCTGCCAGTTGGCCGTAGTTGCCTCCTACCACCATCCCCTGTTCGCGGAGGCGGGCATCGAGAGTCGGCCAATCGAGATTGTCTGGCACGTTGATTGCCGTGACCGTAGGCGCAGCATCTTCCTCCCGCTTTGGATAGAGCGTCAGACCAAGGGCGCGGGCGTTATCGCGCCATTGCTGGGCGATCCGCTTGTGGCGGGCGTGCGATGCGGAAAGCCCTTCGGCGAGCAGATTCTGGCAAGCCTGATTCAGCGCACTCATTGCGTGCCACGAATGGGTGTAGGGGAAGTGGTGCCGCTCGACGGCGGTGCGGAACGGTGCCAGCGCATCGTAGCCGATGTAATTGACCTGTTCTACCTGTTTCCAGCCGCGCTCACTGACCGAAACGATCCCCAGATCAGGCACAGTGGAGAGACATTTCTGCGAGCCAAGCAGGCAGAAATCGATCTCGGCGTTGTCGGTGTTCAGCGGCGCACCCCCAATACCAGCCACGGCATCGACGACAAAGAGGGTATCTGGTACCACCTCGCGGAGCCGTTGGCCCACTGCCTCGACGGGGGTGATCGTGCCACTGGGGGTTTCGCAATGAACCATCGTGACGACGGTTGGCTGGTACTCACGGGCAGCGGCAGCAACGCGATCGGGGTCTGGTACTTCGTTCCAGGGATACTCCACCAGGCGTACATCGGCTCCGACTGCCTGGGCCATCTCCGCGAAGCCCGCCCCAAAGAGGCCGCTGGAAATGGCCAGCAGTCGATCGCCAGGGCCAAGCGTACTCTTGATGGTACCCCAGAGTACAACCATCGCTTCGCCCAGGGCGATCACGACGTCATTGCGCGTCAGCATAATCTCGCCAAGCAGTTTCCCCGTTTCCTGGTAGCAGGTGAGAAACTCTGGTTCCAGGTCGGATGAACCATAGTTGTAGCCGTAGGCAGCCAGCGTATTGGCGGCGACCGTGACCGGGCCAGGGACAAGTGGAATGGGATAGCGCTTCATCAACGTTCCTTTCTCTAGGCGAGGTCATTCATGCTACTTATTGTATGCCGCTGCTCATGTGGCGACGAGTTTGGCGATCGTGTCAGTCGCCTTCAGGCCCGAGCCAGTCAGTAAGACGACTGGTGGGCTGGTGGGTGGGTTAGTGGCTGTTTCAAGGTAGGTGCGACAGGCGGCAGCAGCAATCGCTGACGTTGGCTCAACATACAGCCCCTGGCTCCACAGTTCGCGCAATGCCGCAATCAGTTGTTCTTCGCTGACAGCCGTGGCCCAGCCGCCAGAAGAATGGAGCGCATCAAGGATCTGTTGCGGGCGGGCGGGTGCGCCAATTTTGGTTCCTTCGGCCATGGTCGTTCCCGGCGTCGTGACCATCGGTGCGCCATGGGCGAATGCGGCGACGATTGGCGCACAGGCGGCGGGCTGTACCGCGACTAACGGGGGCAGCGCGCCAACTGCACTGAAGCCGCGCCAGGCCCCCACAAAGGCACTGCCGCCACCAGTTGGGACGAAGACCGCTGATGGCGATTGGCGATCGAGTTGCTCCCACACTTCCAACGCCCACGTTTTGACGCCTTCCACAAAGACAGGATGCCAGTTATGGCTGGCATAGAACGCGGTGGGATCGGCAGCGGCGGCGTCCTGCGCGGCGCGGGCGACCGCTTCGCGATCCCCAGTGACGAGGACAACCGTCGCGCCAGAGGCCCGTGACTGCACGAGTTTTCCTGGCGAAGTGGTAGCTGGAGCAAAGACGGTGCAGTCGAGGCCAGTGGCGGCGCTGTATCCGGCCATCGCTGCTGCAGCATTGCCCGATGAATCAACAATTACCCTGGATAACCCCAGGCGGCGCAGGTGGGCGGTGAGGACGGCTGCCCCCCGATCTTTGAACGAACCAGTTGGTAAGAGGGCATCGTGCTTGAACCAGACTGGTTGTCCGGCCAGCGTGCCAGCTACCAGTGGGGTCATTCCTTCGCCGAGCGAGCGGGCATATGCTTGCGCGACTGGCAGAACCGCTGCATAGCGCCAGAGCGTGTGTTGCTGCTGATCAATCGTGGCTGGATCAAGCTGCTGCGGCCCGTCAAGGGCTAATGCTCCGCCACAGGCTGCACACCGCCAAATTGCGGCATCGAGTGAGGCTGTTTGCCCGCAGCGTTCACAACGATAGGTCCAGAGTGTCATCGGTCCTCCATCAATACCTGCTCCTACTGCTAGTAGGTGCATCGTACCACGTTGTGCGAAATTGCTTGCAGGTATAACCGTATGAATTGTTGATTGACATAACAGTTGGTAATTGAGATTGCGAACTTGGTCAGTGTGCATTACAATAGATCTGACTAGTAGGCAAGGTGGCGCAGAGTCGGTTACTTGGGGGAGTAACTGGTAAGGTACTTCTTGCGTGTCTGCTGCTAGGGATGGGGATGTGTACGGGGCGTTTTCTCGGATACTTTGGAGGAGTTTATGGAAAACCAACAAGTTACCAGTTTTATTCAAGAAGCGATCCAGCAACGGTATTCACGACGCGAAATTACACGGCGAGCAGCGATTCTGGGCTTTTCCGCCTCGACCATCGGCATGATTCTCGCCGCCTGTGGTGAGACAACGACCACCCCGACTACGGGCAGTAGCTCGACCGCTCCGGCAGCCAGCGCGGCGCCCTCGAAGGCGGCGAGTGCTGCCCCGTCAGCCGCAGCGAGTACCGCGCCATCTGCGGCGGCGAGTGCGGCACCATCCACGGCAGCCAGCGCCGCTGGTTCAGCCACACCCGGTGGCAGTGGCACGCCAGCCGCCAGTGGCGGGGCTGCAACGATGCCCACTGGGGAAGCCGTCAATCCTTTGAAAGTGAAGGAAGACGCCCCACTTGATGTCGTGATCTTCAAAGGTGGCTACGGCGATGAGTATGCGATCAATGCCGAAGCGATCTACCAGAAAATGTTCCCAAAGGCGAAGGTGAGCCATCAGGGGATTCAGCGCCTGCAAGAGCAATTACAGCCACGTTTTGTTGGTGGCAATCCGCCCGATGCGATCGATAACTCTGGTGCTGGGAATCTGGATACTGCCGCGTTGGTCGCTGAAGGCCAATTGTCTGACTATGCTGACCTGATGGAGGCTCCTTCGTTCGACAGCCCAGGGAAAAAGTTCAAGGATACGCTGCTGCCAGGGTCGCAGGATACTGGCAAGTATGATGGCAAGCAGTTTGTGCTGAACTACGTCTACAGTGTCACGGGGATCTGGTACAGCGAAAAGCTGATCAAGGAGAAGAACTGGACCCTGCCAAAGACCTGGGACGATATGTTGAAACTCTGCGAGGAGATCAAGAAAACGGGGGTTGCGCCCTTTACCTACACCGGGAAATATCCGCAGTATCTGTATATGATCTTGATGCCGATGATCTACAAGGCAGGTGGGATCGAGGCGATCAAGAAGATCGATAACCTGGAAGCCAACGCCTGGAAGCAGCCAGAAGTAAAGGCTGCTGCCGAAGCGCTCTATCAGCTGATCGATAAGGGCTATATTATGCCCGGTTCAGAAGGGCTGAGCCACACTGAGTCGCAGTCGGAATGGCTGAAGGGCAAAGCTGTTTTCATCCCATGCGGCTCCTGGCTGGAAAACGAGATGAAAGGCCAGATCCCCGATGGCTTCAACATGGCTGTGATGCCGATCCCTTCGCTGAGCAGCAGTGATAAGGTGCCGTTCGAGGGGATTCAGGCTTCTGCGGGTGAAGGATTCATTGTGCCGTCTAAAGGCAAAAACGTGCCGGGCGGTAAGGAATTCATGCGGATTCTTTTCTCGAAGCAGGGTGGACGCTTCTTCGCTGAGAACACCAAGTCGTTGACGGTGGTTCAGGGAAGTGCTGAAGGGCTTGACCTTGGCTCGGCGTTTGCTTCGGTGAAGAAGGTGTCGGACGCTGCTGGCAACAATACTTTCATCTACCAGTTTGCCGGCTGGTACAAGAAGATGGGCGATGATATCAAAGATCAGCTTGGGGCGATGATGGCGAAGAAGCTGTCTCCAGCCGATTTCATCACCAAAGCCCAGGATATTGCTGATGCCACGGCGAAGGACGATTCGATTAAGAAGTACAAGCGATAATGCTGCTAGCCAGCGTTGACTACGGGGTGGGGCGGCGAGTGAGGGCGACAGCGCACGCTGTCGCCCTACCCCTTTCTTCTTGTTCGCTGGGGTAAGGAGGTACCCGTTGTACCACCAGAAATATCGCTTGATTATTCCGTTCCTGTTCCCTGCGTTGCTCTTGTATGCTGTCTTTGTGCTGTATCCCTATGCTCAATCATTCTACGTTGCGCTCACCGATTGGAAAGGGGTTTCAGCCAACAAGCGATTCGTTGGCCTTGGGAACTTCACGAAACTCTTTGGTGATCCGCAGTTTTGGAATGCGCTGCGGCATAACGGGATTCTTCTGGTGGCCTTACCCGTAATCACCCTGGGGCTGGCCCTCCTCTTTGCCGTGCTGTTTACGCAAGGTGGGAAGGGGGTGATCGGGGCAAATTTCTATCGTGTGGTGTTCTTCTTCCCCCAGGTTATGGCCGTCACGATTGTGGGTATCCTCTGGCAGTTTGTCTATCATCCCACGCTTGGTCTGCTCAACGGAGCATTGCGTAATATCGGGCTAGGGAGCTTGCAGCGTACCTGGCTTGGTGATGATCGCACGGCCCTTGCGGCGGTTGCGGCGGTCGTTATCTGGCAGGCTGTTGGGTTTTATATGGTTCTCTTTATTGCGGGAATCCAATCGATTCCGACAACCTTTTATGAGGCAGCCGTCATTGACGGGGCGAATCGCTGGACGATGTTCTGGAAGATTACGCTGCCCTTGCTCTGGGATAATGTGCAGGTTGCCCTGATCTATATCGGCATCGGGGCGCTGGATCTCTTCACCATTATTCAAGTGATGACTGAAGGTGGGCCAAACCGCGCTACGGACGTGGTGGCCCGCTATATGTACTCGACTGCCTTTAGTTATGCTCAGTTTGGTTATGCCACCGCGATTGGGGTGTCATTGCTCTTTATGACCCTCACGCTGTCGGCCCTGACCTTTGCCCTAACGCGGCGCGAACGAATCGAGTTCTAGCAGAGCACACTCGTCCTCTGTGTCTTTGCCGAGGGAGGATCCCATGAGCCTCAATCCGATTGAGCCAGCCGCCCCGACAGAAGCGATCAAGACCCCGGCCCCGAAGGTACGCACTGGGTCGCACTTCACGCTGGGTGATTGGATCTTTACGGGGGTGTCGCAGGTTTTTCTCGTTATCTGGGCCTTGTTGGTGATCATGCCGCTCTTGTGGATGATGATGACCGCGTTCAAGACCGATCTCGAGATTTTCGCCAGCCCCTGGCAATTACCAGCGGTACCGCAGTTCAGTAATTTCGTGCGGGCCTGGACAACCGCGAGTATCGGCAAATATTTCGTCAACAGTATTATCGTCGTCCTTGGGTCGCTGACGCTGACGCTGTTGTTGTCGTCAATGGCGGCCTATGTGCTGGCCCGCTATGAATTTCGGGGGCGACAACTGATTCGCTATCTCTTTATGATCGGCCTGATGTTTCCGATCTTCCTGGCGTTGGTGCCGCTCTTTTTCGTCGTGCGAGACCTTCATCTGCTCAGTACGTTTCATGGATTGATCCTGGTTTATACAGCCTATTCGTTACCGTTCTCGATTTTTTTCCTCACCAGCTTCTTCGCGACGTTACCATCTGAAGTCGCTGAGGCTGCACTGGTTGATGGTGCCTCGCATTACGCGATCTTTTTCCGGGTGATGTTGCCGATGGCCCGCCCAGGATTGATCAGCATTGGGATCTTCAATTTCCTGGGCCAGTGGAATCAGTTTATTCTGCCGCTGGTGATCGTGCCTGATCCAGAACGGTATGTTTTGTCACAGGGGTTAGCATTCCTGGCGATCCAACAGGGTTACCAGAACGATTGGAGCGCCCTCTTTGCGGGGTTGACGATTACGATGCTGCCAGTCATCGCCGTCTATGTCGTGTTCCAGCGGCGGCTGGAGCAGGGGCTGACTGCTGGGGCCTTGAAGGGGTAAACACTGGCTGACGCTGGGCGGCTGACGATCAGCCGCCCAGCCTTATTTACTATAGCTACTCAGGCTCCCTGCTGTACATCGCTGCGTGTGAACTGCACTAGGCCGAGCACAACCAGAATAACGGCGATCAAGGTGATGATCAGCCAGGCCCCCCACTGTGGGCTGCTGATGAGCGGTGTGCCATAGTAGTGGAAGATCGAGAGGCCGATCAACCAGCCGGGTAGGTGTAGCACTGGATTAAGGAACTCCCCCAGGAATGAAGCGGCGAGGAATCCACCATCGCCACCATTGACGATTGCTGAGGAGAACCGGCCAGCCAGCAGGAACACGATCCCCGCAGTCAGTAGTTCGATCGGCAGGAAGCCGATGAACGCGATGATCAGCTTGCTCATATCGACCTGTAGACCAGTGATCTGGATACTGGCGATCACGACCAGACAGAAGACAACTGGGGCTACGATCAATGCAGCGAGCGTGGCGCCCCAGGCTTCCAGATAGACCCGCCAGCGCGGCACTGGTGTCGACAGCACCAGTTCCAACCTCCCGGCGTCGAGATCACGCGCCCAGGCACTCGCCTGCGTCAGCGCAAAGATCGCTACCAGGATCGGCAGGTAGGCGAACAGAATACCAGAGACCAGCCCTGTGTCTGTGCCCAGTGCGGAGCCACGCAGCACATCCTGGATCACTGTTGCCCCTTTGAGTAACTCATTCAGTTGCCCTTTGATCGCCTGCGTGATGCCAGTCATCCAGGCCAAAAAGATCCCCACGCCAATCATCCACCAGACCAGCGCCGGCACCCCGGCTCCCCACATGCGTGCGCCAACCCCACGCAGCGAAACTGCCTGGGTCGCCCGTGCCAGGGCCTTCGTGCTACTCTCGTGCCGTGTCGTGCGCCGCCAGGGCCAGGCCGTACCGCCGACATCGCGTTTGGTGAAGAGCAGCACACTGCTCACCCCAAACACCGTTGCAATGGCGATCAGGCCGATGAATGCAGCATAGTTTGTGCCGTAGGAGGGGATCAGGGGCTTGCTAATCGAGTAGAGATGATATGGGGAAAGGCGGCCAACCCAGGCCAGTTCAGGCGACATGCGCCCCATCCCATCCAGAATCCAGGCCGTGACCAGCAGCGCACAGGCCAGCCCAGCTGCTGCCCCCGCGCTGGGCAGTAGCTGGGCCAGGAACAGCGCCACCATCCCTACCACCAACAGCGTCAGCGTGACGTTCAGGCTAGTCAGCAACGCCCCGCCTAGATCAACCGGGCCACCGATCACGGCCTCGCCAGCCAGTGCACCAAGGCCAATCAGCAGGCTAACGAGCAGCGTTGCTGTTGCCAGCGCCGCGACCTCTTCGCCCAGGATACGGATACGCGAACGCGGGGTCGCTAGAAGGACATCGAGCGACCCGCGCTCCTCGCCCAGCCGCCCTAGTCGCGCAGCGGCGCGCGCCGCCCAGATACCAACGAAGAGCGGTATGCTGGCGATCAGTTTCCAGGTCACATAGCCACCTGGCGTATCAAGGCCAACTGGCTCTGCGAAAAACCGCTGGCTCTGCACCAGCTTCAGCAGTTCTGCTGCCGAAGTAGTACTCACCAGATCTTTGACGAGCGGATAGTACGCCATGATCGTGAGCCCTAGCAGGCCACCCCACAGAATGATCGACAACCGATAGTCGCGCAGTGTTTTGCTGAAAATTGAGCGGAACATGGTGCCTCCAGTGTTGCCAGCAAAGACCGTGGGTTAACTGACCAGCGTGGTGCTATCGCGACTGGCCGCCAGCAGCCGCTGGCGTTTGCCCATCTGTGGCGTAGTAGCGCAGGAAGATATCCTCCAGGCTTGGATCATGTGCGACCAGATTCGTTGCGTTGTGGCTGGCCGCAACCTGGAGAATATCGTGCAGATCACCCTGTACTAACAGGCGTAGCAGGCGGCCATCATCGTCCGCTGTCACGTCGTGAACACCTGGCACTGCGGCAAACCAGTCGGACGAGGCTGGAGCCGCGAAGGTCACTTCCACCACGCGCTGCTTCAGATCTTTCAGGGCTGCTACCTCATCCACGGTCACCAGTGCGCCCTCGCGGATAATACCGACACGATGGCAGAGGTGTTCCACCTCTGGCAGAATGTGCGAGGAAACAAAGACTGTTGCCCCGCCAGCGTGCGCCTCGTGTACCAGATCGTAAAAGGTCTGCTGGTTGAGCGGATCCAGGCCGTTTGTGGGCTCATCAAGAATCAGCAGGCGTGGGTGGTGCATGAACGCCTGTACCAGCCCCACCTTCTGCTTATTACCGCGTGAGTATTCGCGGAAGTGTTTGCTGAGATCCAGGTCCAGTCGCGTCACCAACTGCTGGAAATACGCCTGCTCTACGCCATCGCGCAGATTCGCGAGATAGGTCAGAATCTGAGCACCAGTCAGCCCTGGATCAAAGGAGAATTCACTGGGCAGGTAGCCAAGAAAACGCTTGATCTCAGTCGCCTGCTCCCAGCAGTCGAGTCCGGCAATCTTGGCCCGACCGCTCGTTGGGCGGAGCAGGCCCATCAAGGTGCGAATCGTCGTCGTTTTGCCTGCCCCATTCGGCCCCAGGAAACCGAAGATCTCGCCTTCATTGACAGTGAGGGTGACGTTGTCGATGCCACGTGCGCTGCCGTAGGTTTTGGTCAATGCTTCGGTCTCGATCATTGCTGCCATGAATACCTCCACCAACGGGGATGCTTAGTTGGGGCAGCGTCGTGGGAGGCGATCAACGATTGATCGTAGCCACCTTGCCCCGTTCACCCCCCCTCATGATCACCAGCGTAGGTCGACCATGTAGCCGCATCAGTAACGATAGGTCAACCGCTGGTAAATGGCCTGATTGTCCTGTGCGCTGCACTTTACCAGTATAACAAAGGGGGTGACGGTACTACCGTCACCCCCTACTGCTTAGTTGGCGTTGCTGTTTATGCCTGAACCTTGAGGATATCCGACTTCTTGATCAGGTTGTTGAAGGCGACCACATCTTCGGTGCCGAAGTGGAGGAGCTTTTCTAACTCCGCTTCGGTTTGCTCAGCCAGCATGGTATAGACCGCGTGGGCGTTTTGGGTTGGAGCATCGTCTGATTCGTCGATCATCCCTGAGAGGGCCGCTAACTTCTCTTTGAGCTTGCTTGCTCCTGGTCGCGGGCGCGTTGGCTCGGTCTGGATCAGGGTGTTTTCGATCTCGGTCAGGCGTTTCTTTAGGGCCGTGGCGGCCTTGGTCAATTCCTTATCGCCACTGTCGTTGATCCAGCCTTCGAAGGCTTCGAGTTGCCCACGCATCTTCTGCAACTTGTTCAAGCCTTCATTGATCGCCGAGACTTGATCGCGAATCGCCAGCTTCAGTTCAAACTGCGACTGCAATTCTTCCGCGCTGGCAGGGATGCGAGGATCCGGGCGTAGGGTGAATTCCTCGGTCAGCCGTGTTTTGCCATAGGTCAGTTCCACAGTGTAGATACCGGGCGCGGCTTTTGGCGGTAGTCCATCTTCCATCGCCTGTAATCGTGATGTGCGCTTGCCGTTGGCATCAACCAGGGCCGTTGGTGGGGCATAGCGATAATCCCAGACCAGGCGGTTGGCGCCAGGAGCGACTGGCGCAACCTGCCCACCGGGCAGATCGTCGTCAGTCTCGGTCTCGGCAGCCGGGGCGTCGGGAGCTTCTGCGGTGCCGCCACCGGGGGCTTCCCCCGCCAGCAGCGGCGCTTCTTCCGCTTTGACCACTTGCTGCGCTTTGCCAATATAGCTGCGTACTTCGTTGCCCGCGCTATCGAGGATGCGCACGGTCACTTTGCCTTGCACATTCTCCGGCAAGGTGTAGTGGATGATCACCCCGTCGGGTGGGTTCTGCCCCGCATTGAGGAACTTCTGAATTGTTGTTCCCTGGGGCGTTTCTTCGCCGTAATAGGCCACAGTGACCGGCCCGGTCATCTTATAGCTGGTATACCCCGCTTGTCGTGGGCCATAGGAGCGACCGTATTGCCGCCAGCGGATAGTGTCGCGTGGTTTGAAAAGATGGGTCGCTTTGCTCTTGCCTTTCGCCTGGACTAGCTGGTGGAGTGGCGTGACATCGTCCAGAATCCAGAAGGAGCGTCCGTGGGTAGCTGCCACAAGGTCGGTTTCCTTCACGGTCAGATCCCAGATCGGTACTACTGGCAGGTTGGTCGTTAGCCGTTCCCAGTTGTTGCCGTCGTCGAACGAGACGTAGACCCCTGTCTCTGTGCCGGCATAGAGAAGTCCCTGGCACTGTGGATCACAGCGAATGACGCGGGTGAAGTCCCCTTTTTCGATCCCCTTGGTAATCAGTTTCCAGGTTTTGCCATAATTGGTCGTCTTGAACAGGTATGGCGTGGTATCGTCGAGTTGATAGTTGGTTGCCGCAACATAGGCGGTCGCCTTATCGAACGGCGAGAGTTCGATGATCGTGATTCGAGTCCACTCTGGAAGTTTCGGTGGGGTGATCTTCTCCCACTTCTTCCCGCCATCTTTGGAAATATGCAGTAGGCCATCGTCTGACCCAGCCCAGAAGACGCCTTTTTCGTGCGGCGATTCCTGGAAGGCAAAGATGGTGCAGTAGATTTCCGCCCCACTATTATCCGAGGTGATGATTCCGTTGGAAACAAGTTTTTCTGGATCGTTGCGGGTAAGGTCGGGGCTGATCGTTTCCCACGAGCTTCCTTCATCGGTCGAGCGATGGACGAAGTTTGAACAGACATAGAGAACATTCGGGTCGTGAGGGGAGAACTCGATGGGGAACGTCCACTGGAAGCGGTATTTCAGCGCTTCAGCGCCCGCGCCAAAACCGTGAACTTCCGGCCAGACGGTGACATTACGGGTCTGGCGAGTTTCAGGATTCCAGGCCAACAGGCGACCATGCCCGGTGCCAGTGCCGATCCCCCCGCCAAAGACTTTGTAGGGTGGCAGCTTGCTAATGGCGATGTACCCAGATTCACCACCGCCTGGCTCGACATAATCTTTCCAGGAGATCGCCCCCTCGAAGCCGATGCTGGGGAGGCGCATCGCCCAGTTATCCTGTTGCGAGCCATAGACATTGTATGGTTGGGCGTTGTCAGTGATGACATGGTAGAACTGCGCCGTTGGTTGATTGAGGATTGATGACCAGGTGCGTCCACCATCGAGCGAGACATTTGCGCCGCCGTCATTGCCTTGCACCAGCCGATTGGAATTGCTGGGGTCAATCCAGAGGGCGTGGTTGTCGCCGTGTGGGGTTGGTACGTCAATGAACGTTTTACCCCCATCGGTTGATTTCCAGAACGCGAGATTACAGATCCAGACAGTATCAGGGTGTGAGGGGTCAGCGAAGATGTGCTGGTAGTACCATGGGCGACCACGTAGGGCGGCATCGCCGTTGGTTAGTTGCCAGGTTTCGCCGAAGTCGTCTGAGCGGAAGATGCCACCGCCATCTTTTTCACCTTCGCCCATCGCCTCAATCGTCGCCCAGAGGCGACCGCTCTGGGCTGGTGAGGCGGTGATCCCCATCTTCCCCAGCAGCCCGGTTGGTAAGCCTTTGTTGCGGCTGATGTCGGTCCAGGTGTCGCCACCATCGGTCGAACGCCAGAGGCCAGAGTCTGGCCCACCGCTGTCGAGTGCCCAGGGGTAACGGTGGGTATCCCACATCGCCGCATAGAGAATATCGGGATTATTGGGGTCCATCGCGATATCGATTGCGCCAGCATGATCGCTGCGATAGAGGATCTGTTCCCAGTTTTTGCCGCCATCGGTGGTGCGATACACCCCGCGTTCTTTGTTAGTACCCCAGGCATGGCCCAGGGCTGCGACATAGACGATATCGGGATTGCGCGGGTGGACGATGATATCGCCGATGTGGCGTGTTTCGGCTAAGCCAACATTCTGCCAGGTGGTGCCACCATCCGTTGATTTGTAGACACCATCGCCGTGTGAGACATTGGAGCGAATCGATGTTTCGCCCATCCCTGCATAGATGATATTCGGAGCGGAATGCGCCACGACGAGCGCGCCAACGGCGGCAGTCTTGAAATATTTGTCGCTGATATTCTCCCAGTGTGAGCCAGCATTGGTGGTTTTCCAAACCCCCCCAGCACAGCCGCCAAAGTAGAACGTGCCTACCTCGGTGGGATGTCCCGCAACAGCAACAACCCGACCACCACGGTGAGGGCCGATATTGCGCCATACCAGTGACTCGAATCGATTCTCAGTCATTTTCTGGCCTCCTCAATTCATTGCTCACGCATAATCGCTTTGGTAATTGTCGCGTTAGTACAGTATCCTGTCAAAAAGCATGGTAGTGATCGGGAGCGAACCAGCGTACTGCTTGCCTGGAAGAGGGGTTGTGCAACAGGCCGTTGAGCTAGATCTGCGTGGACGACTCGCAATTGTCACGGGGGCCGGGCGGCGACAGGGGATTGGCGCGGCGATCTGTCGGGCATTAGCGAGCCACGGGGCCAACCTCTTTTTCACCTACTGGCAGCCTTATGATGAGCAAGATAGGGTGTGCCTTGACCCTGATGGCCCAGCAGCATTGATCGCTGAGTTGAAGCAATTTGGGGTAGCGGCGGCGGCAGCGGCGTTTGATCTGGCCGATCCTGGGGTGATCCCACAGGTTTTTGCGGCGGTAGCAGCGCTAGGACAGCCAATGATTCTGGTGAATAATGCCGCGTATTCGACCCGTGACGGCTATCAACAGCTTGATGCCGCCACGCTGGATGCACATTATGCGGTGAATCTGCGGGTGCTCGCACTGCTCTCAGTGGAGTTTGCCCGCCGCTATTCGGGCGAACCAGGGGGCCGGATTATCAATCTTACCTCTGGGCAGAGTTTAGGGCCGATGCCAGAGGAACTGGCCTACATTGCGACCAAAGGGGCGGTCGAAGCCTTTACCCGCACGCTTGCGGTGGAAGTCGCCTCCAAAGAGATTACGGTCAATGCGGTTGACCCTGGGCCGACCGATACTGGTTGGATGCCACCAGCGTTCAAGGCGGAACTCCAGGCAACGATGGCGTTTGGGCGTATCGGTCAGCCCGCCGATGTTGCGCGCCTCGTCACCTTTCTCGCCAGTGATGCCGCCGCCTGGATCACGGGCCAGGTGTTGCACTCACGCGGGGCGTGACTGCCACCAGATTGATCCTGGTGGCAACTGTACTACCGGGCGCGTAGAATGCCTCTGGATCAGACATAGTGAATGGAATAGGTGCGGAGCGTGGAGACTGGATTAAGGAGAGGACGCAATGGTGCGGCTGACGGGTGGTGAAATTCTGGTTGAAGCGATCAAGCGCGAAGGCATTGATACGATCTTTGGTTTGCCAGGGTTTCAACTTGACTGGTTGTTTGATGCCCTCTATGCCTCGCGTGAGGACCTGCGGGTGATTCATACGCGCCACGAGCAAGCGACCTCTTATATGGCTGATGGCTATGCTCGTACAACAGGTAAAGTTGGTACTTGTCTGGTGGTACCAGGGCCAGGGCTGCTGAATGCGACAGCGGGGTTATCGACGGCGTATGCCTGTTCGTCGCCAGTCCTGTGCCTGACCGGGCAGATTGATTCAGCACTGATCGGGGTGGGGCGAGGTGAGTTACACGAGATCCCCAAGCAGTTGCAGATGTTGGAGTCGGTGACAAAGTGGGCGGCACGGGCCAATAAGCCGGAGGAAATCCCCCATCTGGTCAGTGAAGCCTTCCGGCTATTGCGGTCTGGTCGTCCGCGCCCGGTGGCTTTGGAGTTTCCGCCTGATGTGCTGGGCGCACAGGCGGATATTACGTTCGCTGATCGCGCTCACCTTGAACGGGTTGCGCCAGATGAGGGCGAATTACGACGGGCGGCTGAGATTCTGGCGAAGGCTGAACGCCCGCTGCTCTTTGCCGGCGGTGGCGTGATTCGGGCCGAGGCGTGGACGCAGTTGCAGGCGTTGGCGGAAACGTTGCAAGCGCCAGTCATTATGAGTGAGAACGGGCGTGGTGCGCTCTCGGATCGGCACCCATTGGCGCACACTGGGCTGAGTACGCGGCAGTTCCTGGGGCAGGCTGACGCAATTCTGGCGGTTGGCACACGGTTGATGGAAGTTGCGGCCTGGATTGGTCTACCAGCCGGAGTACCGTTGATTCAACTGGATATTGATACTGAAGAGGTGGGTCGTAACGCCTCGCCGACAGTGGGGATTATCGGTGATGCCCAACTTGGGCTGGCGGGCTTGCATGATCTGCTGAGTGGTGGGCAGCCGCGCCCCTCACGGGAGGCCGAGTCGCTGGCTGTGAAGGCGAAGATCGAAGATCTCCTGTTTGAGTTGCAACCACAGCAATCGTTCGCTGCTGCTCTGCGCTCGGCGATTCCCGACGATGGGATTGTGGTTGCTGAGATGACACAGATGGGCTATTACGCTGGGGTTGGTCTGCCGATCTATGAGCCGCGTACCTATCTGACTCCTGGCTATCAGGGGACGCTCGGTTATGGCTACGCGACTGCGCTGGGCGCACAGGTAGGCAGTCCCGATAAGAAAGTGGTAGCGATCTGTGGCGATGGTGGCTTCATGTATAACGTGCAGGAACTGGCGACCGCCAAGCAGCATAAGATTCCGCTGGTGGGGATCGTCTTCAACGATGGCGCATTTGGCAATGTAAAGCGGATTCAGAAGTCGCGCCTGGGCGGTAATACTTACGGCTCAGAGTTAGAGAATCCCGACTTTGTGGCGCTGGCGCAGGCGTTCGGGATCACTGGGTTGCGGGCCGAGACCCCGGAGGCGCTAGAAGGCGCGCTGCGCGAGGCTCTGGCAACAGATGGGCCAGTCCTGATCGATGTCCCAATTGGCGAAGTGCGTAGCCTGTGGTCGGTCCTCTATCCAGGTTCGGGGGAGTAGCCAGGGAGTAGAGACAGACGAGATAAGGAGCGCAACTGGAGGAACTGATGCCAACAGCCTTCTCGCGAATTATCAGCGGCGAGTTTCCTGGGCGGTTTGTCTGGCGGGATGAGCAATGTGTAGCCTTCCTGACAATCAATCCGCTGAAGCCAGGGCACACGTTGGTGGTACCGCGGCAGGAAGTGGATCATTGGCTCGACCTGGAGCCAGCACTGGCGACGCATTTGATGTTGGTGGCCCAGACGATCGGTAAGGCGCTACAACAGGCCTATCACCCAACGAAGGTGGCCCTGATGATTGCCGGGTTGGAAGTGCCCCATACGCATCTGCACCTGGTGCCGATTGATCAACCAACCGACCTTGATTTTGCCCGTGCTGAACAGCACCCTGATCCAGTTGCCCTTGATGGGGCGGCTGAGACGATTCGCGAGGCATTGCGGTCGCTGGGTTACCAGCAGCAGGTGGATGCCGAGGAGTAATCCTGAAAAGCGAAGGCGCTGGCGAATGTCAGCGCCTTCGCTTGCTTTCGTGGCGGCTATAACCCCAGCGCCGCCTTCCCGATGATCGTCAGGGCGATATCATCGGCTGGCGGTTGGCCAAGGCCTGCGCGAACATCGCGGAAATATCGTTCGAGCGGGCGGGAGCGTTGGAGTCCGATCGATCCGGTGACACGCAACGCGAGATCGGTGACACGGATAGCATTGTTGGTTGCCAGATATTTGCCTGCGGCCAGTTGCCAGGCCATTTCATTGCGTCGCTCTGGATATGCCTGCCAGTCGTCGAGGGTGCCAAAGAAGACCGAGCGGGCCTGGAAGAGGAGCAACTCGATCTCAGCAACGCGATGCTGGATCGTTTGCAGTTCGGCAATTGGCCCCGGCAGCCCCGTTGGCTTCCGTTCGCGGGCGTACTGTACGGCAAAATCTCGGGCCGCCTCCCCAATGCCCAGGTAGACCGCCGAGGTGAGGGTACTCCACGAACGCGGATCGCCTTTAGTGGCTTTGTCGTCACCAGGTAGCAGGGCGTCATCACCAACGAGCACATCCTCAAAAACAACATCGTGGCTGCCTGTCGCGCGCATGCCCAGATTGTCCCAGGTTTCTTCGACGCGCACCCCTGGGGTGTTCATGGGGACCAGCAGATTGGCGCGGCGGGGATCGCTTCCTTCCTGCTGGATGGCTACGCTGACAACGGCATACCGTAATATCGGTGCCAGACTGGTCCACGTTTTGCGGCCATTGATCTTCCAGCCTTCAGGCACTTTCACCGCAGTGGTCGATGGTAATCCCCCACGGCTTGGACTACCAAGATCTGGTTCACTGGCTGCGGAGTTGATCGTTGCGCCTGTCTCCACAACATCGCGGCAGAAGCGGGCGAATAGTTCTTCCGGCCAGGGGCGTGTTTCAGCCAGTCGACCAGTCAGGGATAAGTGCATCATGGTAGAAAGGGCAACTGAACCATCGCCACGTGCGAGGCGTTCTTGGGCCAGCGCAACTTCAAGGGGATTTGCGCCGCGCCCACCGTATTCTTCAGGAATTGGTAAGGCCAGGAATCCCGACTCATGCAAGGCCGTGAATGCCTCGTATGGAAATGTTCCTTGGCGGTCGTGTTCAGCGGCCCGTTCGGCAATCTGCGCAGCCAGACGGTCGCCCAGGGCCATAAACTCGGCCTGACGCTCTGTGCGTGGGTAGTGCATGAACAGCGCACTCCTTCTTTGGACCATATCGCCCGCCCCGTTGCGGGGATTCATCAGTCATGCCTCAGTGTACTGCGCCAGCGTGATCTTGTCAGGGTAGTCTCCCTGTTCCCGTGGCTGAGCAGGTGAGCGGTGGCTACTGGTGTTGGGTAAAGGTGCCCATCTGTCTGCGGAAATAGAGCATTGGGAAGCCGTCACCTGCGGTGCCCAGGTCGGCGGCAAAGACCTCGCCCACGAAGATCGTGTAGCCAGGGCCAGGATAGCGATTGACGACGCGACAATCGACCCAGGCCAGGGCTTCTGGGAAGACCGGCAGGCCAGTGACTGGGGCATTGAGTACTGTGAGATCGGCAAAGCGGTCATGGTCGAAGGTGCGGTCGATGCCCGCGAAGCGTTCAAAGATTGTGCGCTGGTGTTCGCTGAGAATACTGATCGCAAAAACACCACTCTCCATAATCAGATCGTGCGAGCGGCTGTTTGTCCCCGCGCTGACCATGACCAGAGGCGGATCACTGGCGAGCGAGCAGAACGAACCAACGACCATCCCGTGCGCGTGCGTGGCGTCGCGCGAAGTGAGGACGGCAGCGCCACTTGTCCAGCGGCGAAAAACTTCGCGAAAGAGGTCAGCGGAGATCGGGGCCAGGGCTTCCTGGTCGTTGCCAGTTGCTGCAGTATCCAGGGTGTTCCTCCTTCTCACTCATCCTATCCAGTGGTTGGCGGGCTGACAGCGTGTTTGCGCGAATCGCTATGCTTCGACGTACCCTTCTCCAAGGCTCTGCATCAGGCGGTTTGCCCAGGCAAAGAGCGCGGCAGCGTTATTCACGTCAAGAATCTCGGTATCGCTCAGGCCAGCGGCCCGCAATGGTGCGAGATCGGCGGCGGTCATGGCGGCAGGGTCGCGGGCGAGCTTGGCGGCATAGTCGATGATCGCCCGTTCGCGTTGCGGTTGGTCTGCGGTCACCCCTTGATCAAGCAGGCGTTTGATCAGCGTATCATCTTTCGTCAACTGGGCATGGAGCCGTGAATGTCCCGAGGCGCAATAGACACAGCCGTTGGTGCGCGAGGTGGCGACGGAAGCTAACTCGCGGTCAGCGCGACTGGCCCCACCATGCGCGTACATCACGGCATTAAAGAGTGCTGTGCGTTCCCGCAGGACAGCGGGATCATGGGCCAAAGTAGCGAAGTACTCGCGGTTCGTCGTCACCTTAGCGAGCAGGGCCGCTTGTTCTGGGGTTGGGCCAACCTGTTCAGCGGTTTCGAGCCACGGTTTCCATGTAACCACTTCAAGAGTGAATTGCTTCGCTTTGGTCAGGGCCATTCGTTCCTCCCGCACAATGAGGTGCAGTAATCGTTACGACTCGGCTGCTGGCGGCACACTCTCGCCAATCGTTTGCATCAGGCGATTCGCCCAGGCAAAGACGGCGGCAGCGTTGTTGATGTCAAAAATCTCGGCATCAGTCAGGCCAGCATCACGTAGCGGTTGCAGGTCTGCTGCGGTCAGGCCAGCAGGATCACGGGTCAGCTTGACACTGTAATCAATGATCGCACGTTCAATCGCCGGCTGATCAGCGTCGACACCTTCATTGAGCAGACGATCAACGAGGGCGGGATCTTTGGTGAACTGGGCGTGTGCTCGCGCATGGACTGAGGCGCAGAAAACGCAACCGTTGACCCGCGAGGTGGCGACGGCGGCAAGCTCACGATAGGCGCGTGGAGCGCCGCCGCGTCCGGCCATAATCTCGTTGAACAGCAGCGTGCGCTCGCGCAGGGCGGGAATATCGTGGGCCAGGGTGGCGTAGTAGGCGCGATTCTTTGGGTTGGGCGAGACTTTCTGCACCAGGGCGGCCTGCTCCTCAGTTGGCCCAACATCATCAACCGTTTCGACCCAGGGACTCCAGGTCACGAAATCGCGGGTGAAGGCGAGTTTCTCGTTGCTCATCATTTCTCCCCGATCAGGCGTAGGCCAACCAGCATCCGCGCTTCGAAGCTGATAAAGGCGATCAGTTGCGAGATCGTGACAATATCGCGGGGGTTGAAGCCAGCCGCTTTCAACGCAGCGATCTGCTCCGGCGTGGCCTCGCCAGGGGTATTGGCGAGAATATCGGCGTGGCGCAGCAAGGCGACCTCGCGTGCGGTGAGTCCTGCCCCAGTTGGCCCCTGGGCGAAGGCGTCAATCGTCGCGACTGATTCCCCTTGGGCTGCCAACCGTTCGCGGTGCCAGGAAACAAGCTCAGGGCTGGGGGTGAGGACGGCGACTCGCAGCGCCAGACCATCGCGTTCGCGGTGGCTTACCCCGCCGAGATCTTCTGGCTCAAAGAGCGCATCATGGCTCCCCTGTGTCGCCTTGACCAAAACCGGGCGTTCGGCGCGGAGTTGGGCGAGCTTCGAGCCGGGGGTGATTCCCGCTAAATGGTCGATCACATCGGCCTGGGCGGCTGTGTCTGTGGTTGGTTTCTGAGTCATGCTGGCCTCTCTCCCCTTTCATTGTGATCGACGATTACGATCAACTCGTTAGTTTTTCGTATTACATGATGACTGATAATCGCGGCAAGATGCAACTTTCAAGAAAATCTGCCCGTTCATCATCATCCTGTTGACTTCTTCATCAATCGTTCATCGTATCCCGACCAAACGTTCAATTAGCAAGACTACTCTCAAAAGAGTAGAGCTATTGGGTAGGTGGCGACGCCAGCCGCCACGACCCAGTCCCTGGCTATTCTGGAAAGGATTTGATGATGACGGTATCAGTTGATGCCCTGCTGGATCGTGTACCGCGTCCACTGCGCTTTGCGGCGGTTGGCGGGAGTTGCGCCCTGGTGCAATTGGCCCTGCTCAGTCTTTTTGTGCAGGGGCGGGTGGAGGTGTATCTGGCAAATACTCTGGCCTTTTTGCTCTCAACGCAGGTCAATTTTGTCCTGAGTAGCCTGATTACCTGGCGTGATCGGACGCAGCCTACTGACCATCGGGCGACCGTTGCGCGGCGATTACTGGGCTACAACGTTACCGCGCTTGGCTCTCTGGTGATCAACCAGCTAGCTTTTGCGCTGGCGTTGCGGATGTTGCCATATCTGCTAGCAGCGGTGGTCGGTATTTTGGCTGGAATGCTCTTGACCTATCTGGTCAGTGGCTGGTTGCTCTTTCGGCCTAGGTTGCTGGCTCAACACGCTGAATCATTCACTAATCCTTCATCACATCCTGCCTGAGACTTCAGGCACACGGCATACGGTAGAGGTAAGCCCAGAATACCGTCTCGCCAAGAAGCGATTCATGTAGCGCATTATTTCGATAAAGGAGCACCATGATGGATCAACAAGCGACAACGCAGGCAGACCAGCAGATCACCGCAGTGAAAGCGATGCTGCAACGCGAGCAGGGCGCTGGGCAGTCGCCGCGCTACCCATACGTTCTCTCCCTGGTTTTGCCCGCACATAATGAAGAAGGGAATATTCAGGCAGTGACCTGGGATGCGTTGGCGATACTTCCGACGCTCTTTCAGGCGTGCGAGGTGATCATTGTTGACGATGGTTCGACTGATGCTACTCCCCGGCTCGCCGACCGTCTGGCTGAGGAAGATTCTCGCGTCCGGGTAATTCATCACCCCCTCAACCAGGGCTATGGTGCAGCATTGCGCTCAGGTTTTGCCGCAGCGCGTGGCGATCGGATCATCTTTATGGATGCTGATCGCCAATTTGATATTCGTGAAGTGGGGAAACTCGCTGCTTTTACTGACCGCTACGATATTGTGGCAGGCTATCGCACGCGACGGCAGGATCCATTACCACGCGTCCTGCTGGGGGCGACGTTCAATACGGTGGTCAAGGTACTCTTTGGCGTTTGGGTCAAAGATATTGATTGCGGGTTCAAGCTTTTCCGCGCCAACCTCTTGCGGGAGATGCCGCTGCAAGCGCCTGGGGCGTTGCTGAATACGGAGATCCTGGCATTGGCACATCGGCGTGGGGCAACCGTAGTCGAGGTCGGTGTGACCCATCGCCCGCGAGTTGCTGGGGAGCAATCTGGCGGTAGCCTGCGGGTGGTGTTGCGGTCGTTGGGTGAGATGTTGCAGCTCTGGCGACGCCTCCGTAAGAGCAACCCTGCTGCCGAATATCCGCAGTCGTCGACGTTGGGCGCATCGTTTGAAGGGTCGCAGCGATGATTGGTGATGAGCAACTGCGCCTGAATCGCCCGACCGCAGATGGTTGGCAGGTTGCCACGCAGTGGCGCAGCCGCGCAGGGCTGTCACTGCTGACCCGGCAATACTGGCAACGACCATTGCTGGCACTGATCCTGGGGCTATCGGCAGCATTGAATATCGTTGGGCTGACCAGCGAGGGCTATGCCAATACCTATTATGCTGCTGCGGTCAAAAGTATGCTGACGAGCTGGCACAACTTCTTCTTTGTTGCCTTCGATAGCGGAGGCTTCATCTCGGTCGATAAGCCCCCGCTAGGGCTGTGGATACAGGCAATTAGTGCCAGGATCTTTGGCTTTAGCGCCCTGAGTATCTTGTTGCCGCAAGCCCTGGCTGGCGTGGCCTCGGTTGCCCTGCTCTACTGGCTCGTGCGCCAGTATTGGGGAGCAGCGGCAGGGCTGATTGCAGCGGCAGTGCTGGCGGTGACCCCGATCAGCGTGGTCACGAGTCGCAACAATACCTCTGATACAGTACTGGTCTTCGTGCTGCTCTGTGCTGCCTGGGCGATGAGTCGCGCTATCGCTACTGAACGACTGGGTTGGCTGCTGCTGAGTGGGGCTTGTGTCGGCCTCGGTTTCAATATCAAGATGTTGGAAGCCTATCTGATATTGCCTGCCCTGGCCCTGGTTTATCTGCTGGGGGCAAAGGGGCGTTGGCCGTTGCGTCTGGGGCGACTGTTGCTCTTTGGTGCCATGACGCTCGCTGTGTCGTTGGCGTGGGTGATCGTGGTTGACCTGACTCCGGCGACGCTGCGACCATATGTGGGGTCGAGTGGCACAAACTCAGCCCTCAGTCTGGTGTTGGGCTATAACGGCCTCAGTCGGCTCACGCTGGCCTTACCCGCCAGTGTGCGCTCGGCGCTGACGTTTCTTCCAGGGAATCTTGACCTCGATCTCGCACCAGCGTTTGCCCCGGGGATCGGTGATCCTGGTTTGCTGCGGCTGTTTAATAGCGGTCTGGCAGACCAGGCGAGTTGGCTTTTACCGCTAGCGGTGGTTGGGGTGGTTGCGGGAGCAGGCGCCGCATGGCGACGCTGGCCGCTCAGTGCGCAGGGCTTGTCGCTGGTGTTTTGGGCTGGTTGGCTGGTTGGCACTGGGGGGTTCTTCAGTGTGGCGCGGTTCTACCATCTCTACTATCTGACTATTCTTGGCCCAGGGATCGCTGCGCTGGCGGGGATCGCCGTTGCTGCTCTCTGGCGTGCGTGGCAGCGCGGTGGAATCGCGGCGCTCCTCCTGCCTGCTGTGTTGTTTGGCACGGCCTTGGTGCAGACGAAATTGCTGACAACGAACGCAACGTGGAGTGCGCGGCTGGTAGTGCCGATCCTGGTGGTCTGCGGTCTTGCCGCAAGCGGTATCGTGGCGGTACGGCTCTGGATGCGGCTGGGTCGTGTGATTGCACCAGTGCTGGCAACGGTCGCCATGGCGGCGCTGTTGGTGACGCCACTGGTCTGGTCTGTCACTTCAGTGCAGGCGGGCAATGGTGGGGCGTGGTTGCCACAGGCAGGGCCAGCGAATAGTGGTGGTCGTGCTGTCAGCAATGCCCCATTTGGGCAGCCCCCAGCTACGACCAATGGGCGACAAAGCGGACAGCAGCCTGTACGCGGTATGCAGGGCGCTCCCGCTGCTCCGGCAAATGGGAATCGGGCAGGCGGTGGCAGCGGTGGTCAGGCCCTGACGATAGCGGGCGCTAACTGGGATACGCTCGACGCAGGCCTAGTGCAATATCTGCTCGCGCAGCAGGGGCAGGCAACCTTCCTTGTCGCCACCCCAAGTTCAACCTACGCCAGCGTCTTTATGCTCGCTACCGATCAGCCAGCGATGGCCTTGGGCGGTTATCAAGGGTGGGATCCTGTCCTGACAGTAGCGGATTTGCAACAACTGGTGCAACAGAACACAGTGCGCTTCTTCTACCTCAATGCCAGTGGGACGACGAATCGTACTGGCTCTGGGACAATGGCTGGCCCGAATGGTGGTGTCAGCATTGTTGATGCGACTGCCGATCTCGCGGCATGGGTTCGTAGTAGCTGCGCTGTGGTTCCAGCGACAACCTGGCTGGGGACGACGAGCAGTGGACAGAGCAGCCAGCAACTTTATGATTGTGCGGCGGTGACGACGCGGTAGTTGCTGGCTGCCGTAGCCCCGCTACGGTTGTCACCCCACAGCGACCCTTCATCATTGCGGATACTGTGGAGAATTGCGCTTATACTGCGCGTTTGGTCTGGCAATTCCTGCTGATCCTCTCTACACTGTGCGGCAGCATAATGCTCAGACCTGGGTAGATAAGGTATTGATGCCTGAAGCGAGTGCCACACAACCAATACCCGAAGCCTCTGACAGCGGACTTGCAAAGCGCTTCCTGGAGCTATTCGCGCAACCCCTGATTGCCTTTGCTACTGCCTTAATCATCTACCTCTTGCGGGCCCGGTTCAATGCGTATGGGTGGAACCGCACCGAATATGCGTTCTTTAATTACCTAGCCGACGCCTTTCTTCACGGCCAGCTCGCCTTACGCGATAACCTGGAACAGGTGCGGGATCTGGTGATCTATGAAGGGCGGCTGTATCTCTACTGGCCCCCTTTCCCCGCAATCGTGCTGATGCCGCTGGTCGCCATCTTTGGGGTTGGACTCAGTGATGTGCTCTATACCGCAGTGATTGGTGCCGCGACGGCTGGGTTATTTGCCTGGCTCCTGGCCCTGGCGGATCGCCATGGAGTTGCCCCACTCAGCGCATCGCGTCGCGCAATCCTGGTGCTGACGATGGCCTTTGGTTCGGTGCAGTTGATCCTTGCGCCATTTGGCACTGTCTGGTTTACCGCGCAATTACTGGGTCTGGCGTGTGTCTTGCTGGCAGCGATTGCCGCCATTGGTATACGTGGCTCTTGGGGCTACTTTCTGACTGGATTCGCGTTGGCCTGTGCGGGCGGCACGCGCAATGCCCTGGTCTTCAATGGGCTTTGGCTGGCTTACTATCTCTTGCGCCGTGATTGGGCGCGGCCCCTCGTGTGGCGGTTGCGGGCGGTGGCAATGGGCCTGGTGCCACTGCTGGTGCTGGCGGTGCTAACGGGGTGGTACAACGTCGCTCGCTTTGGTAAGCCGCTGGAAACGGGATTGCAATGGCACAATATGGCGTTGGAGTTTGTTGAAGATTACGAGCGGTACGGTTTCTTCAATGTGCATTTTCTGCCGATTAATTTTCATTACCAGTTTTGGGGTTATACCGTCTTCAGTGATGACCGTTGGAAAGGTGGGGGCCTGTTCTGGATGACACCAGTACTGCTAGGGGCCTTTGCGGGCTGGTGGATCTGGCGGCGCAATGGACTGACCTGGGCGTTGGTGGCGAGTTGTCTGCTGATTTACATCCCGATTGGCCTCTTGTTTGGTACAGGATATATCACCTTTGGGCCGCGCTATCTGCTCGATATGATGGTGCCGCTGGTGCTGTTGACTGCGCTGGGGATTCGGCGCTGGCCGCTCTGGTTGCTGCTTCTGCTCCTGCTGATCAGTTGTGCCACCTATATCTATGGCTCCTGGCAATGGTGGGAGATCTTCAGGCTCCTCTAAACGCCTTTAAGATATTGTGCGCGGTTTTGGTACGGCATAGGTGGTGTTTGCCCCTGACTCTGCAGTTGTTTCCTGGTGGGCGTTCGCCAGCGGGATAGTGAACGTGATGGTTGTGCCATGATCAACAACACTCTTGGCACTGATAGTGCCGCCGTGCGCCTCAATGATCGCCTTGGCGATGGCGAGGCCAAGGCCGTTACCACCACCATCTGCCCGCCGGACGCGTGACTTATCGCCACGGTAGAACCGCTCGAATAGGCGCGGCAGATCTTCGGCGCGAATCCCGCTGCCGTTGTCCTCAACCTGCACACAGGCATTTTGCCCTTGCCTGGTCGCCCGAAGCTCGATACGTCCCGTTGTGGTGGTGAAGGCGACCGCGTTGCCGGTCAGGTTGAGCAAGACCTGCTTCAACTTATCGGGGTCACCATTGATCAGTAGTGGCTCTGGGGCTTGCCAGATTACCGTGCGCTCGCCCGCAAGATAGTGCGTTTGCTCCCCAACGTCATTGACCAATGCCGCGAGGTCGAGGGGGTGATGATGTGTGACAGGGTGAGCATCGAGCCGAGATAAGGTAAGGAGATCGCCAACTAGGCGCGAGAGGCGTTCAATTTCGCGGTCGGCCATCTTAAGAGCGCGTTGGGTCGTGGCGGCATCACCCCGGTCTGCGCCAAGCAACAACATTTCGATCAGCCCCCCCAGGGCGGTCAGGGGGGTGCGTAGCTCGTGCGAGGCATCAGCGACGAACTGGCGTTGGGCGCGTAATGTTTCCTCAAGCTGATCCACCATGCTGTCGAAGGCGAGCGCCAACCGCCCAATCTCGTCATAGCGATTGCTCAGGTTTGTCCGCTGGCTGAGATCGCCAGCGGCGATCTGTTCGCTGGTGGTAGTCACCCGCGCCAGCGGTTGCAGCGCAGCGCGAGTGACGGGAATACCGATCATGGCCCCAAGCGTTACGGCACCAAGCACCCCGACCAGTAACATCAGCCGTAATTGGTTGAGCAGGCTATCCATTGCGGCGAGCGAAGTTGTGAGTTGCACCACCCCAGTGGGGTGGTCGCCGATTGGAAAAGGTTGTAAGAGGATTAAACGGTCTTCATCGTCGGTCGTCAGGCGCGTCTGATGAATGGTGCCAGTGCGGTAGACTTCGCGGACTAAAGTTGGATCAACAGTGGGGGCGGTTGGTCGTCCTTTGTAGGGGATTGCCGTGGCTAAGATTGTTCCATCAGGGCTGATGATCTGGACGGTCGTATCCTGGGATGAGATATTTTTGGCAAGATCAGCGAGGCGCGCAGGATCGGTGATATTGCCATCGTCGGGTCGTCGGTTTGGGCCACTCGGCGGTTTAGCACTGGCCTGCAAGCGGCTGGCGGTATCACGCAGCAAGAAGTCCTCGACTCGCGTGTAGAGGACGACGCCCAGGATCGTCAGGACAACGGCCAGCACCGTGACGTAAAGCGCGGTCAGCCGCCAACTGAGGGAGATGTCGCGTATCCGCCGATACATTGCTCAGGCCCGTAGCACATAGCCAACACCGCGCACTGCCTGAATCAACTTCGGTGGGCGATCACCGAGCTTTTCGCGCAATGCACCGATATGGACATCAATCACGTTACTATCACCAACGAAAGTGTATCCCCAAAGTCGATTCAAGATCGTTTCGCGAGGGAAGACCTGACCAGGATGGGCAAGCAAGAGTTCAAGCAGATCAAATTCGCGTGGGGTCAGTTCAATTTGTATCCCATCGCGCACCACCTCCCGCGTGCCACGATCCAGGGTAACATCAGCGGCCTTCAAGACGCGATGAAGCACGATATCACGACGCCGGAGTACGGCGCGAATCCGCGCCAGCAGTTCCTGGAAGCGGAATGGTTTGGGAACATAGTCGTCGGCACCAGCGTCCAGACCAGCGATTCGCTCGTCAGTCTCGCCCTTGGCGGTCAACATGATAATGCCAACATCGCCCTTGGCTCGTAAGCGGCGACAGACTTCAACACCATCAAGACCGGGCAGCATCCAGTCGAGCAAAACAATGTCGGGCCGGAAGCGATCAGCAGCGGCCAGCGCGCTGGGACCATCTTGCGCGGTTTCGACCATAAAGCCTTCGTACCCCAGGCCCATGCCCAGGAACTCGAGAATAGTTTCTTCGTCGTCGACGACCAGGGCCCGTACCTGGCGTTCGGCAGTTGATTCAGTACCCATGATCTTTCTCCTGTTTGCGTGGTTGGTTCTGCTGGTTGGCAGTCACGTAAGCAGTGTTGTTGTTCAGAGTATATCGTTGTTTGATGAAGGATTGATTAAGTGATACTTAGCTGGGGATGAAGATTCTTCGTAGTACAGCAAGCGGAGAGACGTTGTAGAATGCGGTAGCGGGTTCATCAGTGGTTAGGATATTGAGGAGTATGAAATGACGAAGGCAGGGCCGTACCCAACGGGCGGTGATACTGCTTGGTTTGTTCAGGATCGCTTTGGTCTGTTTATTCATTGGGGGCTCTATGCCTTGCCCGCCCGCCATGAATGGGTGCGGCAGCGCGAGCAATTGAACGATGATCACTATGATCGGTATTTCGCGCACTTTGACCCTGACCTTTATGACCCGGTTGCCTGGGCCAGACAGGCCAAAGCAGCGGGAATGCGCTACGTGGTATTGACGACGAAGCATCACGAAGGGTTTTGCCTTTGGGACTCGGCGCTAACCGAGTATAAAGCCCCCAATACCCCTGCAGGTCGTGACCTGCTGCGGCCTTTTGTTGAGGCTTTTCGGGCCGAGGGGTTGAAGATTGGCTTTTATCATTCCTTGCTCGACTGGCATCATCCAGAATTCCCGGTTGATGGGATCCACTCGCAGCGTGATGATGAGGAGTTTAAGGCGGCGACCAGGGGCCGTGATATTGCCAAATATCGGGCCTACCTGCACGGACAGGTGCGGGAACTGCTGACGAACTATGGGCCGATTGAGATTATCTGGTTCGACTTCTCGTATCCCGATCTTGTCTGGGGCGGTAAAGGGCGGGATGATTGGGACTCGGCAGGATTGCTACAACTGGCGCGTGAACTGCAACCGGGGATCATCGTCAATGATCGCCTCGATCTCCCAGGTAGCGCGGATCTGTTGACGCCAGAGCAATATCAGCCGCGCGCCTGGATGGAGCGCGATGGGGCGCGGGTTTTGTGGGAAGCCTGCCAGACGCTGAACGGGAGTTGGGGCTACGACCGCGATAACCTCGATTGGAAATCCCCTGACTTATTAGCGCGTCTGCTCGTTGATACCGTCTCCAAGGGTGGCAACTTGCTGTTGAATGTGGGGCCGAACGCCCGTGGTGAGTTTGAGCCGCGTGCTTCGGCAACACTCGCCGCACTGGGCGAATGGCTGCGGCTGCATGGGCGGGCGATCTATGGCTGCACGGTGAGTGAGCAGGTGCCGCCGCCTGACTGCCGCTTTACTGAGAATGCTGGACGGCTCTATCTGCATATCTTCGCCTGGCCGCTGCGCCATATCCATCTAGATGGCTTTGCAGGCAAAGTGGCCTACGCGCAGTTGCTCAATGATGGCTCGGAGATTCGGATGATTGAGTCGGACCCAGATCAGGCTGCCAGCACGATTACGATGGCCGGAACAGCCGGCACGCTGGTGCTGGAGTTGCCCGTACAACGCCCCAATGTGCTGGTGCCGGTGATTGAGCTTTTTCTGAATGATTGACTGCCTGATACTGGCCGCTGATAAGGAGGAAGCATGACGCAATATTTCGGGCAGACTCTCTGCCTACAAGACGACCCAGCGAAGATTGCCGCCTACAAAGAAGCGCATCAGCGGGTCTGGCCCGCGGTCACTGCACGGCTGCGTGAGGTTGGCGTGCAGGAAATGCGGATCTTCCTGCGCGACCGCCGAATGTTCATGTACCTCGAAACGGATGACCAGTTTGAACCAGCGCGTGACTTTGTGCGGATTAACGATGACCCCCAGTCGGCAGAGTGGAATCGCTGGATGGCCGAGTTACAGGAGCGGGCGCCAGAGGCCGCGCCCGATGAGTGGTGGGCGCTGATGGAAGAAGTCTTTGCGCTGAGTTGGCCGCAGCATCAGCCAGGTGGACAATAAACCAGCCCGCGAAGGAGGAAGGAACCAATGACCGTGAATCCGCTACCCCGGCGCTCGCTTGGCTCAACCGGGCTGATGGTGACACCCGTTTGCTTGGGTTGTGCGCCGCTTGGGGATATGCCCGAAACGTTTGCCTACTCTGTTCCTGAAGAGCGAGCATTGGCGACGATCCGCGCAGCCTGTGATGGCCCGATCAATTTTATCGACACGGCTGCCTCATATGGCGATGGCGAAAGCGAACGCCGGATTGGGATCGTGCTGAAGGAGCTTGGGGGGCTCCCTGATGGCGTCGTGTTGGCGACGAAAGCCGACCGCGACTTGCAGACTGGTGAGTTTACTGGCGAGCAGATGCGGCGCTCGGTTGAGCGTAGCCTGCGGTTGCTGGGGCTGGAACGGTTGCAACTGGTCTACCTGCATGACCCCGAACACGCCTCATTTGCCGAATTGAACGCTACTGGTGGCGCTGTCGAGACCCTGGTGCGCCTGAAAGAAGAAGGGTTGATTGAGCATCTCGGTGTTGCTCCTGGGCCAATCGATCTGACGATTCAGTACGTAGAAACTGGCGCATATGCGGTGGCTATCACGCACAATCGCTACACCTTGGTAAACCGCTCGGCAGAGCCATTAATCGCTGTCTGCGCGGCGCGGGGTGTAGCCGTCGCGAACGCTGCCCCGTACGGTAGTGGGATACTGGCGAAAGGCCCTGATTCATATCCGCGTTATGCTTATCAGGAAGCGTCGGCAGACCTCGTGGCACGGGTGCAGCAGTTTGCCGCGATCTGTGCTGAATATGACGTGCCGCTCGCCGCTGCCGCGCTGCAATTCTCGATTCGTGACCCACGAATCGCGACGACGATTGTGGGAATGACCCGCCCTGAGCGGATTGTCCAGACGGCGGAATTGGCGACATTCCCGATCCCTGACGCCCTTTGGTCGGCATTTGCGGCGCTCGATGATCAACCAGCGGAAGACCCCGAAGCGAATCGCTGGAAGAAGCAGTAGAAGGGAGTTGTACTGATGACCGCGCGATTTAGTCTGGCAGGAAAAGTCGCCCTCATTACTGGTGCCGCGTCGGGGATTGGCGCAGCAACTGCCAAGGCCTTTATCGAGCAGGGGGCGCAGGTGGTGTTGGGCGACCTCAATGTTGCAACAGGCGAAACCTTGGCAATGCAGTTGGGCGAGAACGCCGCGTTCATTCAACTTGACGTAACACGGGCCGATGACGCGGCGGCGGCGGTGGCGTTGGCCCAAGCACGCTTCGGGCGGTTGGATTCATTGGTCAACTGCGCGGGAATCGGTTTTGTGGGCAACGTTGAGGAAACGCCGGAAAATGAGTGGGCAAAACTCTTTGCGGTCAACGTCACTGGCACCTACCTGACCTGTGCCGCAGCGATCCCAGTGATGCTGGCCCAGGAGCCGAAAGGCGGCACGATCATCAATATCGGCTCGGTGGCGGGGCTGGTCGCGGTATCGCGGCGGTTCGCCTATGGGGCGACGAAAGGCGCAGTGGTGGCGCTGAGTAAATCGATCGCCGTGGACTACGCTGGCACTGGGGTACGCTGCAACTGCATCTGTCCTGGTACTGTCTACTCGCCATTTGTCGAATCGTATCTTGACCGTTTCCACAAAGAGAACAAAGATGAAACGGTAGTGGAATTGCACGCCCGCCAACCAGTTGGGCGGATGGGGCGGCCCGACGAAATTGCCGATCTTGCGGTCTACCTTGCCTCTGATGCCGCCGAGTTTATGACTGGTTCGGCAGTAACGATTGATGGGGGCTTGACTGCCCGCTAGTGGCAGCGGCGCTGATTCATGTTAGAGTAGGGCTAACGTTCGGTACAACAATGCAGTAAGGAGGACGTAGCATGGTCACGTTTGAGACCCGACCGCAGACGAGCGAAGCGGGCGCAGTATCAGCAGACTATCTGGCGACATTACGCGATGAGTTCGCTGCGAACCGCGCCAATACGATTGCCCAGAATGCCGTCGTTGGCACGGCGATTAACACGGTGGCGCTTAATCATGCAGTAGTGGTGGAAAGCGCCCACACCTTTTCGCACAAGCTCGACGATTGGGCGGTGACGAATCAGAAGCAGACTGGTCGTTGCTGGCTCTTTGCTGGCCTCAACCTGTTCCGGGCCGGTGCGATGCAGAAGATGGGCCTGAAAGATTTTGAGTTCAGCCAGAACTACATGATGTTCTGGGATAAATTTGAGCGAGCCAACTATTTCTACGAAGCGATTATTGAGACTGCTGACCGCCCACTGGACGATCGCACTGTTAGCTTCCTGCTGGATCGCCCGGTTGAAGACGGTGGACAGTGGAATATGTTCATCAATCTGGTGAAAAAGCACGGCGTAGTGCCGAAAGCGGTGATGCCCGAGACGCAGAGTTCGTCCGAAACGCGCACGATGAATAGCCTGTTGCGAGCGAAACTGCGCGAAGGGGCGCAGGAATTGCGCGCACTCCACGCGCAGGGCGCTGATACTGCCGCGCTGACGGAGCGGAAAGAAACCTTGCTGCGAACGATCTACCGAATGCTTTGCATTCACCTGGGCACACCACCAGCACGGTTCACCTGGCAGTGGACGGACCAGGATGGGCAGTTCCACCGCGATCAGGAGACAACGCCACAGGAGTTTGCAGCGGCATACATCACGGTGCCAATCGACGAATATGTTTGCCTGGTGCATGACCCACGGCAGACTAGCCCGACCGGGCATACTTTCACAGTCGAATATCTTGGCAACGTAGTTGGTGGTGGGATCGTGAAATACTTGAACATCGAGATCGATCTGATGAAAGCGATCGCGCAACAGGTCATTGTCGGTGGGGAGCCGGTCTGGTTTGGCTGCGATGTGGGTAAGCAGATGGAGCGTAAACTGGGCCTTTGGGACGCTGCGCTGCTCGACTATGCCGCGATCTATGGTGAAGGCTATACGCAGGACAAAGCCGCACGCCTGGATTACCACGAAACCCAGATGACTCACGCGATGCTCTTTACCGGGGTCGATCTGGTCGATGGTCAGGTTCGCCGCTGGCGTGTTGAAAATTCCTGGGGCGAGGAAAACGGCCAGAAGGGGTTCTATACGATGAACGACTCCTGGTTCGACCAATACACATTCGAGATCGCCGCCCGGAAAGAATTGCTTCCCGCTGAGTTGCAAGCAGCCCTGGAGCAGGAGCCGATTGTCCTCCCTGCCTGGGACCCGATGGGCGCACTGGCGCGGTAAGATTTTTGGCAGGGGCTGACAGGTATTGCCTGTCAGCCCCTTTGCTTCTCCTGAGCAGGCTTGGTGATAGTATTCAGGGAAGGTGTGCAATGACCCAGGTAACGATTGTTGGTGAGGATTTCCTGATCGATGGTCGCCCGACCTATGCCGGACGCCACTGGCGCGGGCAGCGGGTTGAGGGCTTACTGCTGAACTCGCGGATGGTGCAGGCTACCTTTGACGATCTGAACCCCGCCACGCGTGACCGCTGGCGTTATCCTGATACGAACAAGTGGGATCCCGAGCGGAATCTGCAAGAGTTTCTGGCGATGCTGCCCATCTATCGCCAATATGGGCTATTGGGGATTACGGTGAATTTGCAAGGTGGTTCGCCCGAAGGCTATAGCAAGGCGCAGCCGTGGGACAATAGCGCCTACACCGCTGAAGGAGATTTGCGGGCTGAGTTCATGGAGCGTTTGCGGCAGATTCTCGACCTTGCCGATCAACTGGGCATGGTCGTGATTGTGGGCTGCTTTTACTTCGGCCAGGATGAGCGATTGGCGGACGAAGCGGCTGTCCAGCGGGCGGTTGCGGAAACGGTGCGCTGGTTGCTGGCAGGTGGTTGGGAGAATCTGCTGCTGGAGATCAACAACGAGTGTGATGTGCCACACTATGAGCATGAGATTTTGCAGCCAGCGCGGGTACACGAACTGATCCTGGTTGCAAAGGAGATCACGGCGGATTCACGGCGGCTGCTCGTTGGCACCAGCTTTCGCGGGCGGTCAGTCCCCACTGATGCCGTCGTCGCTGCGTCCGACTTCTTATTGCTGCATGGCAATGGCGTGACCGACCCCGCATTTATCGCCGAGATGATCGCGCAAACACGGGCGTTGCCAAGCTATCGTCCGATGCCGATTGTCTTCAATGAAGATGACCACTTCGCCTTTGATCAGGAAGAAAACAACTTTGCAGTCGCCGTGGTGAATCATGCCTCATGGGGCTATTTTGACCCTGGCGAAGGGGTTGGTGGTGCTGGAGCGCACTCCGACTATGTTGAAGGCTACCAATTAGTGCCAGTAAATTGGGGGATCAATACACCCCGCAAGCAGCAGTTCTTCCAGATGGTGGCCGAGATCGCCGGCGTGGAGGTTCCTCCACGCCCTCAGTAGTGTATCAGCACCTTGACTGCCGCAAGATTGCCCGCCGCGAGATCGGCGAATGTTTGCGGCAGTTCGCTGGCAGCAATCTGTAAGTCGAAGAGTTGTTCCAGGGTGTTCTGGTGGCGGGCAGCCAGCGGGAAATACCAGCGAGCGTGGACGTGGTAATCGGGGCAATCGCTGGAGCCGATAACCGTCAATTGCCGTTCGTGAAAGTGTGGCGTGAGGGTGAGTGGTTCGCGATTACCGTCGGACAGGACGCAAAGGCGGGCGTGTGGTTGTAATCGTTGCTGCAAGAGCCTGAAAGCCGCATCGAGACTTGAACATTCGACTCCAGCGGCGTAAGTGTTCTCCAGTCTGACGGCATTCGCGGGGGCTACGGCGAGGCGCGCGCCAAACGCCAGCGCCAGGGCGCGACGTTGGGGGTCTGGCTCAACTACATCAATCATTGGCGTGCCCCGCGCCGCCAGCACAAAGATGGCGAGTAGGCCAATCGTGCCTGCTCCCGTGATCAGCACTGATGGGGGTGGCTGACTGCCGAGTTTCGCAATACCAGTCGCTACATCGCCACTGAGGATCAGTAGCAACGCGGCGGGGTTGCGGATCTCATCGGGAATGGCGATGGCTTTGGTGGCGGAGATAACCGCCCGCGTGCGATGACCGTAGGTTGCCACAACCCGTGTCCCGACAGATAAGCCAGCAACGGTAGCGCCAGTGGCGGTGACGATCCCCACACTCTCGTAGCCAGTCATCTTGGGGTATTGAGGTGCCGCGACATTGCGTGATCGCCCACAAAATTGGGGCAGTTCGGTACCACTACTGATCGCCCCGGCTTTGGTCTCGACCTGGATCTCATCGGCGTTGACGGCGGGCAGCGGCGTGGTGATCCACGCCAGTTGCCCTGGCCCTTGCAAGAGCAGAGCGCTTGCCGTTTCAGACGTCAATGGGCAGCACTCGCATCGTACGGTGGCGTACTCCCAGTGTAGGTCACTTCGATCTGCGCCTTTTCGTCCATATGTTCTTTCACATGAGCGAGATCAACGCCACTCCCTGCTTTGAAATCGTATTTCTTGCCGTCTGTGCCCTGAATGCTGAAGGTCTTGGCCGCAGCATCAACCGCAACAACGGTGCCTTTGACGCTTTTGGGGCCGTTAGTGCCGCAACCACTCAGCACCAGGGCCAGCGCGCCGAACAGGATCATGGTGAGCACGAGCAAGCGATGTCGCTGAATCATGATGAACGCTTCTCCTTACATCGAAACGCCAAGCAGTCCCCTGGTGAACTGGAAGTCGGTGTTACCGCGCAGATTGAGTTTGGGCATAGCGGTGCGATTCGCCACAGTCAGAATCGCCCCCAAGAGGGCAGCAGGCCAATCACCCCCTGGCGTTAGCAGCAGATCAAGGTCAGCGGCGTAATGGTCGGTGGCAGGCTGCGCTATGCCAACCTGGAGCACTGGTACCAGGCGGTGTGCCTGTGCCGGGCGTTCAGTGATCTGGGTCAGCACCATGTCGATACCAGTCGCGCCAAGCCCGGTGAGCGTTTCGACCCAATGTTTGGTTGGTGTTGCCATAATCTGTAACCCTGGCTGGGCGACAAATTCACCATAATCAAGCGATGGAGCGAGCTTATCCGTCGCAAAGGTTTCCTGACAAAACTGTGGGTCAGTGAGGAGTGGGGAGTTCTGCGGGATAACGACCGTACCGCCCGCCGTGACGATCAGGCGGGCGAGTTGGGCATAGGCGGAGGCTAATGCTGCTTCGACTGCTCCCTGGACGGTGAGGCCAATGGAGAGCGCCGCTAATCCAGCGCTGGTGTAGGTGCGTGGGCCAGCGTCGGCGAGTGCATCAGCAAACCACTGCATTGCTTTCTGCGTCACCGCCGCAATACCGCCATCGAGTTGGATACTGGCCCAGCCGAAGCGATCAAGGTTCACGCCTGCTTCACTCAGCGCATGGCGCACAAAGTCGTTATGCGTCTTCTCACAACCGTGTTCAAGGAGCAGGGCGCGACCGACCAATGGGCTACGCAGGTAGCCGATCAGGGTGCGGGTGTAGAGCATTTCCGAGGAACCAGAGGAGACTCCACAGCCCTCAGTGTGGGGCAGGGCGACATAGCGTGAGAGGTAGCCAGACCCCACTTGCTGGTCGTTCAACAGGCGGGCGATCTGGCTGGCGATTTGCCCGGAGCAAAGGCTGGTTGGTAGAACCAGGCCCAGTTGATCTACTGCTGGGCCTTCTGGCGTGTTGATCGCTTCGAAGGTTGTTTGGAGCAATGGGTCAGTCGCCGGCAGGGGCTGAATTGGTAGGGGCTTTCCTGGTGGGGCGGGTGCCGCTTGTAGATCGGCCAGATTACTGTAGTCGGTCTGCCGCCAATCGCGCCAGATTGAGACCTGCGCGTGGCCTGCCCGTTCCCCGACCGTCCGTTCGCCAGCGGCAACGCGGGTGGTCAGGGCGAAGGTGCGTGCACCGAGGTCGTCCATCGGCACGCCATCCAGATATTCGCCAGCATTGACATCCATATCGCGTGATAACAGGCGGAACCGCTCACTGGTGGTCACAATCTTGATCGTGGGGACAAATGGAAAGTTCGTGATTGAGCCATTGCCCGTAACAAAGTAGATCAGGTTTGCGCCAGAAGCGACCTGTCCAGCGATACTTTCCAGGTCGTTCCCCGGACTATCCATGAAATAGTAGCCCGGTTGCAACGCCCGTTCCCCGTAGTCAATCACCGCATCGAGGCGTATGTCGGGGTGCTTCTTCGCTGCTGCGCCAATCGATTTCAGGGCGATGTTGTAGAGGCCGCGGAAATTGTTGCCGCCCGAAGGGTTCCCTTCAGCAGTGTGCCCATGCCAGGCCACGCGCTCCTTGAAGCGTTCAATCGTGGCGAGGAACTTTTGGGCCGTGGCGAGGTCGCGGACATTTTGTAGCACATACGCCTCGGCCCCGATCAGTTCATCGGTTTCAGCGAGATTGGCGATCCCCCCGTAGCGCACGACTTCGCGGGCGACCCAGGCGAGCAGGGGATTGCCCGAAACGCCGGAGAAGGCGTCGGACCCTCCACATTGCAGGGCGATATTCAGCGCACCGAGTGGGGCGGCTGTGCGAGTTGTGGCGGCCACCTGAGGGAGCCATTCGCGAATCAGGGCTGCGCCGAGGTCAAGGTCGGCAGCGAAACTCTCGCGCAGCGTGACGAAACGGCTGGTGACGGCAGCAAGTGGATACTGATGCTGGCGCATCCATTCGCGTACCATCCGCCCCGTGACTGGCCCCAAACCATCGTCAACGACAAGTACGGCCCCTACGTTCGGGTTGATGATGAAGCCTGCGAGGGTGCGCAGTAGGAGTTCGAGATTGTTTGGTTGTTCGGCGCTGCCACCTTCGGTGTGGGCCACGGCGACAACACCATCGAAGTTTGGGCCAGCAGCTTCATTGTGGAAGCGTTCTTCAAGCGCTTTGACCCAACTGCCGACGCGCGAGGTGACACCGAGGATGACGATATGGTTGCGCGTGCCAACGCCGCGATCGGCACCGCGCTGATAGCCGAGAAACGTTTGTGTTGCTGCATTGGGGTGGCGCGGCACCTGTGTGCCAGGCGTAAACGTCGCTGGATTGAGTTGGAACGCTTCCAAAGGATTATCGCGGAAGTTTGGCGTGCTGGGTAGAGTGAAGTCGAGACCACGCGTGGCGAGCGCTTTCAGGATTTTGGCATTGTGGACGTAGCTGCCAGGGGCGATTGGGCCGAGCGCATAGCCAAACGGCAGCCCCCAGGAGAGCAGGGCTTCGTCTGGGGCGATCGGCGCAATCGCAAAGCGGTGCCCTTCCAAAATGGTGTAGTCAATCTGGTACTGCTGCGTACCATCATCGATCACTGTGCCAGCATCCAGACGACGGGTGGCAATCGCGACGTTGTCCTCTGGAACGGGAAGTCGGCCAACAGTTTGTAAGGGGTAGATTGGTTGATCAGTCATCGCGCTGTCTCCTTGGCAAGGTCACTGATAGTGGTGTCTATTGTACACCGCTACTCCATGGCGTGACTTGCGGGAGCGTGTGGACTTGATCAGCCCCAGGCAGCGTTGGTTATTTCACGCTTATCACGCTTGCTGTGGAGCCAGCCTGGGTGGGCGTCGGCGGGGCTGGCTCTGGCATTGCTTCGGTTGCGACGCTGATACCAACCTTCTCTGGCAGCAATTGATTGGCGTGCCCTTTCAGATAGAGCAGCCCGACCCCGACCCCGAGGCCACAAATACTGGCGACGATGGCGACTGCCCATTGCACCCCCATCCTCTCGGCGAGCGCCCCGATGACCACACTGCCAATCGGCGTGGTGCCGGCAAAGAGGAGCTGGTAGATGCTCATGATCCGCCCGCGTAGCTGGCTTGGTGCGACAGTTTGCAGGCGTGTACTGGCAGTGGCGCTAAAGAGGATACTGCAAAAACCCATGCAAACAAGCAGGAGTACCGTGACGATCCACCAATGGGAGAGCCCAACGAGAAAGAGGAGCAGACTGAAACCGGCGGCCCCGATCAGCAAGACCCTGCGGGTGGCACGGCCCTGATAGGCCACTCCCAGCGCCGCGACAAGCGAACCAACCCCCATCGCTGTGGTCAGGCCTCCAAAGCCAATCGCTCCGAGATTCAGCACATTATCGGCGATCAGTGGGAGGATCACGGTGAAGTTGTAACCAAAGGTGCCGAGAATTGCCATCAAGATCAGCGGTAGGGCGGTGTCTGGCGTGGTGACGGCATAGCTGAGCCCTTCGCGGATCTGACCGAGGACGCGCCCGCCTCGCGCTGGTGGGGCGGCGAAGAAGCGGGTTGGGTCCATCATCAAGAGGCCGCCGATCACCCCCAGGAAGCTCAGGGAGTTGAGGAAGAAGCAACCAGCGATCCCCACCGTGGCGATCAGTACGCCACCAGCTGCCGGGCCGATAATCCGCGAGGTATTAAAAATCGTGGAGTTGAGGGCAACAGCATTGGGGAGATCGTCTTTTCCAACGAGTTCAACGACGAATGCTTGCCGTGAGGGCCCATCGAGCGCGGAGGCGATCCCAAGGATGGCGGCCAGAATGTAGAGATGGCTGATATGAATCTGGCCGCTGGCGACAAGGATCGCTAAAGTCAGTGCCTGCAACGCCATGACCGACTGCGTGAAGAGGAGGAAGCGCCACTTGGAGACGCGGTCAGCCACGACGCCACCAAAGAGGGAGAAGATCAGAATTGGGGTGAATTGCATGGCGGTGACTGTGCCAAGGGCGAGTGGCGAATGGGTGAGTTGCAGCACCAGCCACGCCTGGGCGATCCGCTGCATCCAGGTGCCACTGAGCGAAACGACCTGACCGATCCAGTAGAGGCGATAGTTGCGGTTCTTCAGTGAGTGGAACGTTCGCCCAGCGGCGACACTGATGGAACTAACCGCTGTGCTTACTACGCCCAACATTGTCTCGACCCTATTTTCTCGCGCTTCGTTGCACGACTATGGCACTTCGCAGCGTGGCGTTCCCCTTTGCCAACCGCTGTGAGTGGTTGGACCCACTCATCCTAATTCCCCGCGATCAATCATACGGTAATACCGTACTATCTGCAACTTTTCTGACTGGGCGTTTCGCGGCACCGCCTGCAAAACTCTTGACAGTTACGCCGCTGCTGACTACAATTGCTGAGCTTTATGCGGAAGTGGCTCAGTGGTAGAGCATCTCCTTGCCAAGGAGAAGGTCGCGGGTTCGACCCCCGTCTTCCGCTCCACCTCGCGAATAACCCAACCCAGTACGAATGTCGTAATCTCATCGTTTTTAATGCCGTTAGCAGAGGTGAGAATGGGCCAATCTGGATTGGCCTGTGAGAAAAACGTTAGATTATTCACGGCTGGACAATGCTGGGCCCCACTGTACGCAGTTGCCCGATTGCGTACAGTGGGCTAGGCGTCTGCTTCCCTGGATCTATTGACTCCCGATCCAGCGAGCGACGAGTTTGCCATCACTGATCTCTGCCTCATAGGTACCGAGTTGGAGTGAGAGCTTGGTGATGAAGCAGCGGGGCACTCCATCACCAACGACGAGCGCGTAGCCATCATCGCCAGTCGCTGGGGTAATCATGAGCGGATCAGCAGTAATCGCGATGTGGTCAGGCTGACCGAGGGCACGCCAAAGCCCCTTACCAATAAAGATGCGCATCCTTGTACTGCCGCTCTGCGCTAGTTCCTCGACGACGCGGATGTGGTGGCCGTCCGTGCCCGCTTTTGGCCGACCAATGCGGAGCGGATGCTCGTCGCGATATCGCGCCACTTCAGCGGCGCTGATCAGGACAAGCCCCGCCCGCTGTTCGCCGCCACCGAGGCGTGTGACACTGAGGCGGCCTTGCTGGATCGCCTTGCGCACAGCACCAACGGTGATACCAAGTACTGTTGCCGCTTCGCTGGTCGTGTAGTACTCCTGCTGTGCTGTCATTGTTGCTTATGCCTCCTGCGTGGTCAACCAGCGCCAAATGTGCGGGCTGACAGTACTTTTCGTCGCCAGAATCAGTTGCCAGCCATCCGATCAGCTGTCATATTCACGGGGTCACGCAAGTTGAAAGGATGTTAGATCCCCCTTGGAATCGCCACCTCTACGTTAGCTGTGAGTCTCATCAGGTTTGCAATCATATGGTGGAGCATTGACCACAAAGACCATCATCCTACACTGCCATTCGCAACTTGTCATTCCAGTGAGAGGAAAACACTGTATCGGCAACCAAACGTAGATATTAGTACCTCTAACCTTTTCCTATCCTGAACCGAGAAAGAGCTATTTCGCAACTAGCGAGTGCTGGCTGACAAATGTATAGTTGCGAATGTGGTAAGGATTTCTCAATCGACAGAGAGATTTTGATTGGCTATACTGTCCTAAGAGCCACGAAACAACTACCGCGAGGCATTTTTGCCTATACTTTGGTACCTTAAGAATTCGGGTAACAACCTTATCGGCTCACGATTGAGCACTGAAACCAGTCGCCGACTGCTCAAACGGCGACGGCTGAAAGTAACAACCTTATCGGCTCACGATTGAGCACTGAAACAGGCAGCGAAGTATGCCGACGTTGTAGGGAAGGTGGTGTAACAACCTTATCGGCTCAAGGTTGAGCACTGAAACCATCGACAATGACCAGCGGATGACTGCTAAAACGTCACTTACATAGCTATCGGCTCAAGGTTGAGCACTGAAACGTAATAATGATATTGTTAGCTCTTCTTGGAAGGCTTGGTTGAAGGTTTGGAGTTGTTCACGAAGCCGACCTGCCAAGTCCTGTTCATTTCCGCGATTTCCTCTGGCGTGTACTGCTTCATGGGTGGACACTTCAGAAGCTTGATTTTTGGCTTTGCGGTATTGTTGGTATCCTTCGCCATTCGTCTGCTCCTTCCAGTTGTTTTCAATGGGTTCGCTTTACTATGTAATCGCCTGCAAGTCAAGCTTATCACTGTCGTCTTTTGCTAACAAGTGGGGGATAACTCGTTCAGGGTTGTCTATATGTTCTTTATAGCTTTCGTGGTCATTCCCGCCGATGTTGATAAAGCGCAAGGCATTACTTACGGTGGCTTACATACCTATCGGCTCATGTTTTGAGCACTGAAGGGCCCAACCCACCGCGGTTGGCAACTGCTGATAAGGGTTAGCGCCAGATCGGTTCTGCTGATTTGCGGACTGGCTGGGGGCGGGCGGTGCGCTCGGCCAGCAGGTCGAGGCGGAGGTCGGTGCCAAGTCCTGGTGTGGTAGGTAAGGCATAATAGCCATCAGCATATTGTACTGGTTCGGTGCAGAGTTCATCGCGTAGGGCGCGTTCTTCTTCCATTTGCTCGAGGATCAGGAAGTTGGGGATCGCGGCGGCCAGATGCAACGACGCGAGATTGCAGATCGGGCCTCCGGGGTTATGGGGTGCGATCGGGATATAGTAGGTATCGGCCAGCGCCGCAATCTTGCGAACTTCGGTCAGTCCTGCCGCGTGCATTACGTCGGGTTGGGCGATCTGGCAGCCGCCAGCCGCCAGCAGTTCCTGGTACTCCCAACGCGTGAGTAAGCGTTCCCCGGTCGCGATGGGGATGGGCAATGTCTGCTGTAATCGCGCCATCGCCGCCGTATTCTCGAACGGGATCGGTTCCTCAAACCAGCCAGGGCGGTATGGCGCGAACGCCTGGGCTACTAGCGGGGCGGTGCGGGGTGATAACGCTTCGGCGCACTCGACAAAGATTTCCACGTCTGGCCCGGCGCCATCGCGGGCCGCAGCCATCAATTCGGTGGCGTGGGCAATGGCCTTGGCTTCGTTGTCGCGCAGGGCGTTGGCGTTGAAGGGACTCCACTTGAAGCCGCTGAAGCCGCGCCGCACTGCTTCCTGTGCGCCAGCGAATGCTGCCTGTGGGGTGGTGACTCCACTGAGCCAGTGACTAGCGTAGACGGTGATCTGGGGGCGAAATGGCCCACCAAGTAAGCGGTAGACGGGCACGCCCAGGCGTTTCCCTTCCAGATCCCAGAGGGCGATGTCGATAGCCGCGAGTGCCGTCATCAGGACTGGGCCGCCGCGCCAGCGCCAGGCATGATAGAGCGTCTGCCAGTGTCGTTCGACCCCACTGGGATCCTGGCCGATCAGCGCAGGGCTGAGTTCGTGGATCGCGGTTTCGACTGCCGCAATCGAGCCATGGAGCGAGCCTTCACCCCATCCATAGAGTCCTTCGTCGGTGGAGACTTTGACAAAGAGCCAGTTGCACCACTCGATCCAGTAGGTAAACGTTTCGATCTTTGTGATTCGCATTCTGCTCCCCTGTCATATATGCCATTGCTGCAGACCTGGCAATCTTGCACACCAGCAGCAGGATCGCACGATCCCCTGACAGACTGCAACCAGCGGCTGTGTCGCTATCGCTCCGTGTGATCTGGGCCTATTGACACGATGTCGTATTGATCGGTGGTGCGAGTGCGATGCAGTAGACTGGCTCGCCATCAATGCACTGCCCGGTAGGCTGAAAACCGACGCTGCGATACAGGCGTTGGGCGGGGATATTTTCTGGATGAACGGTGAGATACAGTTGATGACAGTCTGGATGCTCGGTGGCCATCTGAGCGAGCAAGAGTTTCATTGCTTGTCGCCCGTAGCCATGTCCTTGCTGATGCTGATCGATGAAGAAGTGGTAGAGCCAGTAGTTATTCGGGCTGCCAGGTTCATAGGCCAGGGCCGCCATGCCGATTGGCTCGTCAGCAACGGCAAAGAGATATGGTTGCCAGGTCAGGCCATTGGCTCCTACATACGCCTTCGCCAGCACAATCGCCGCAATTGGACTGTAGCCACTGATGAATCGCTGCTGGTCTGCGCTCACGCCTAGCGCGAGTGCGGCACGCCAGTTACTGCGATCGATGTTGATAATCGTCAGTGTGTTCATCGGCCTGGTCTTCCTAGCGCTGTAGGTAGACGTTGCTGATGGCGAAGGTGAGCGGGCGGGAATCTCGCTGGTTGAGGCCAATACTGGCGGGTGTGACTGGTGGATCAAGGGCGCGCAGAGTGATCGTGTGCTGGCCCGCGCTGAGGGTGAGCGGAATATCAAAGCGCTGGGTTTCGGTCACGCGCCACTGCCCAAGCGATTGTCCATCAAGCAGCACTTCGAGTCGGCGGGGATTGTTGAAGCTGATCGCGTCGAAGCGCAGGGCAAATGACCCGGATGGTGCGCCAAAGTACCAAGCGAAGAACTGCGCCTGTGGGGCCATCCAGCGAATATCGGTCTTCCCATCCGAGAGCCGTTCCAGGTCGTACCAGCCATCACCCAGCGAGAGCGCTGCTCCATCGCCCACAGCAGGACGTGGCCGATAGACGCGTAGCTCATCATCTTCGTAGATCGGCCCACCTTCCGCTGTCAGTGCCAGGAAACGGTTGATCCCATACTCATCATAGTTGGGGTCTTTGGGATACACCACGATCCAGCGGATATTGCCCCACGCTAGGGCGAGTGGCGCGACTTCGGGCGCTGTCTGGCGGGCGAAGATATCGAACGGGGCCGGGGGATAACCCCCTACAGGTAGGAGGGCGCGATAGGGATAATCGAGCCGACGGGCGATATAGCCCCCAACAATCGGGCGACCATGCACCGTCTGGTAGAGGTCAGAGCGTGCGCGTTTGTAAGAGATTGGGAGTTCAATGATTGCTCCCGACTCCGCGCTCGTCGCGAGTTGCTGGTAAAAGTTCGATACTGCAGTTGATTCCAGTGGGAATGGGATCGTCAGTTGCTCGGCGAGGAGCAGGGTGACCAACCCCGCCGCGAGAATCAGTTGGCCGGATCCGTGCGCGAGCCGTGTCCAACGCCGTTGGAGTGCGACTACCCCCAGCCCAGTCAGCACGGCCAATCCCAGCGTGCCGCCGAGTGCCATGCGTACTGGTGTGCGGACGACGCTGAGACCGGGGAGATCCATCAGCAGCCGATACGGTAAGGGCATTTCCCAGTTGGTTGCGCCAAACTGCCAGCGGCCATCGATATGCAAAACTGGGCCGAGCGCGAGAACCGTGAAGAAGGTGGCGATCAGCAGCCACAGTACTGCCTTTTTGCGCCAGTACCAGATTGCAATCGGTGTCAGAATGAGGGGAATAAAGCCCAGAAAGACATCGCCCTCGACGAATGGTGCTGCACTGTAGCGCGCAACTTTGCTGGTGAGTGACCCAACCAGCCAGTGGCGCGTGCTGGGTAAGATGAATGAGAGGAGATCGGCGGAGTAGTTGCGGATGGTGCCGTAGCTTGGAAGATCAGTGATCCCGCTGCGGACTTCGGCAGCGGTGGCGAGCAGGAGTGGTGCAGTCAGGGTTGCCCACGCCAGCCCGACAATGGCCCCAAGCAATAATGGGGTGATTGAGCGACGGCTGACCACAAACCAGAGCAGCACCAGCACCGTCAGCAAAATGGCAAAAACGACGTAAAGCCAGTCAGTGAGGGTGAGGGCGAGCATGGCGGCAACGGCCAGTACGAGGTAGCCCGTACGCCTTCTCCCGGTCGTTTCCAGCGTGCGGAGGAGACAGAGCAGGTAGGCTGGCAGCCACTGTGATGACAGGAGGTTGGTGTGCCCCAGTAGGTGCATCAGGTGGTAAGCGCTGAAGGCATAGGCCGTGCCGCCAACAAATCCCGCCACCCGCTGTCCAGTAATGTGGGTGATCAGCAGGTAAGCGAAATACCCATCGAGTATCAGCGAAACGAGGATGACGACGTTATAGGCGGGTGTCAGGCCCAGGGGTTGTGCTGGCAGGCTGATCAGGCCATTCAGTGGGTTGAGCGTGTGCAAGTACAGGGGCGCACCGTAGGGGGCATAGACCATCGGGGTGCTGAAGGGATTGTGGAAGCTGCCCAGGGCTTCACGCAGCCACCAAAAGCCCCAATAGTTCATCAGTCCGTCGCCGCCATCGCTGGGAATGTGCGTAGTAAAGTGCAGCACGAGCGGATAGGTAGCGACCAGGGCCATCAGACCATAGAGACCCAGCGGTAACAGGTGCTGCCGACAGCGAGTGACCCATGAGCGCGGTGCTGCTGTTTCGACGCTGGGTGGCGTGGTGGTCCAGACTTCCTCGCGAAGTCGTCGCCCCCAGCGTCGCCACGGTTGCTGCGGGCGTTTACGACGGCGTACGCGCTGCTTTGTCGCTTTGGCTGTGCCCGCCATCCTGCTCCTGCGCTCCTGAACGTCGTCAATCGTAGCGGGAGTATACCGAGCGAACCTGAGCAATGTCACGCCCCCAGCAACAATGAGCCGTTGCTGAGGACGTGGGTGGGAGCGTAGCTGCCGCTATTGTTAGGGCTGAATCCAGCCGCGACTGATCAATTCTTGTCGCCCCAGGAGGCCAAGCAACACGTCGTAGGGGGCAGCATTTTCTGGGTGGAATTCGAAGCGGTTCCGCTCAAAGTATTGCACGGTGTACGGTTTCCCATCGCTGCCGACTTCGGTGAACTCCTCGGTGATTGGCAGGCCAAAGATCGCGAGGCCGCCATTCGTCAGCCAGTATTCGCGGAAGGCACCACCGAGATTATGCCCCGTTTGCTCAAAGTAGGTTGCGCCAATAATGGGGGTAGTTGGGCCATCAAGGGCGTGTTGCCGCAACCCCAGGCGCCCAAGGAGAACATCGTTCGGAGTGCCTGCATATTCAGGGTGGTATTCAAACCGTGCCCGCTCAAAATATTGCACCGTATACTCTTTGCCGTCGTCGGGGCTCACTTCAGTAAACTCCTCCGTGAGGGGTAAACCGAAACGGGCTAATCCGCCGTTGGCGAGCCAGTAATTACGGAAGGCTCCACCAAGGTTGTGGCGAGTTTCCGCGAAGTAGCTGGCGTTTGGCGCTGGGTCGACCCCCTGCGCCGGATTATTGCTCGGTGGTGGGGGCGCGGGTGGGCCAGGGTTGCCGCTATTCTGGGTGTAGATCGAGAAATGGATCTGGTCGGTGTCGGCATTGCGGAAGCAGATGTAGGCGACAGTGTCTGCCCGCTCGACAATCCACGGTGAGAATGCCTTGAAGCCATCCGTCCAGGCCTGCCGGTCGCGCCAACCAGTGCCGAAGTTTTGCATGACAAAGATTTTGGCTGGCCCGCTCGACCGATCATTCCAGGTGGCAACAATCCGCCCGTTGGCCCAGGCAATGCGTGGTTCAAGCATATTGCCGTTGTCGGAGAGAATCTCGACATTGGACCAGGGCGCATTCCAGCCGGCCCTGGTGCGATAGGCAATCCGGCGGTCGGTATCGTTCTCTCCAAATGATTCGGTGTAGATCACGTGGATTCGCCCAGATGTCTCAACAGTAATGCCGCTCTGTTGTGTGACCGAAGGGGCAACTGTTTCGACACTTTGCCAGTCACTCGTACGGGCAGAATACCGCAGCGAACCACGCTCCCACCAGAGGACGCTGACAACGCCACTGGGATCAACGGCGACCTTCCCGACAAAGCCGCCGCGCCCACCAGCACGCGAAACATTCTGCGAGCCTTCCCAGCCATTGGGCGAGCGGTGGCGGGCGAAGATTTCGTAGTTGCCAGTGGCGTGCGTGGTGTAGACGATCCAGACTCCGCCTGCATTATCGGCAGCCATATTCGGATTTTGCACATCTTCTTCGTTACTGACGAGAGTGGTGCCACTCCAGGCAGCGGGATTGGCGGGGTCAGCTCCTGGTGGCAGGTATCGTTCAAGAATGTTCCGCGGGCGACCTTCGCCCCAGGCGACATGAATCCCGCCATTCGTATCAACGGCGATCGTTGGTTGCTCACTGTGGGTGCCGGGACTGGAGGAGATATTGATCGCTGCTTGATCTAACGCGGGGTGCCAGCCACCACCATCATAGTAGCGAAAATAGACTTCGCCCAAGCCTTCTTCCTGGGCATTGAGGAAGTCGTACCAGATCAGGTAGACCCGGCCACCATCGGGGCTGAGCGCCATTGCGCTGAGGTTTGCGTGGGCTGTGTTGGAAACCTGGGTGCCGTTATCTGCGCGAACTGCGGCGGGGTGTGCAACACTGAGAATGGCGATACTCAGCGACCAGATCAGGATCAACCGGGGCAACGAACGAAACCGCATCACAGGTGCGACTCCTTCTCCTCGTGTTCAATTACAGTTGAGACGCTTGGTTGATTGTGGAAAGAAGTATACTGCGCCGCTGATTGTTGCGCTAGGCGACCAGTTATTGGGGCAGGTTGCTCTGCTAGTTGCAGTTTGGCGCAGTGAACACGGTAGGGTGTGCTTATTGGCCGCTGATCGCCGCCTGAGATTTTGGCCTGCGTCCCTCAATTAGCCCATACACTCCCGTAATCAGCAGCGGGAGGTGCAAGACACCCATCCACCAATTCGCTTGATCCAGCACAAACCAGACCAGCATATTGACGATTGCAAAGAGTAACGCGACAAATGACACAATGGATAAGGTTGGTTTATAGACGCCAGCGGGGAACAGTAGCAGGAGCCCAATGATGATTGGTGTGACCATGCAATAGGTGACGCCTGCCTCATTCACAAAAATACTGCGTAGCGAGGGTACTACCTGCGAATTACTATCAGTGATATACGGCATCAGCAGGGCCAGGAGGATGGGGATAACGAGCCAGAGTCGCTCGCGTCTGAATGATGCGTGATCAAGGATTGTGCGATTCCTGAACAGGTCGGCCAGACAACAGGCCACCACGATCAGTTGAACCACGGTGTTGCCAATTAGCCAGGTGAAGCCAAAGAGATCGGTGCGCGCTGTGTTCTGAAAGATACTGATCAGCACGATGATGGCTGCATAGTAGCCAAGTAAGACGCGGCCAGATAGCTGCTGTGGCACAACCAGGGGCAGGATAATTCCAAAAAGCACTAATAGCACCTTGGCAACCGGGAGTAGCCAGGGAATCGCGTGAGCGAGAGGGTCTGCCAGGGTGCGGGTGATGATGTCAATGCTGGTAGAGTTTGGGGCCGCGAGTTGTGAATAGGGTGGGATTAGGAGAAACAAGCCGAAAATCAACACACGGAACCACCACTTCCTGCTAAGGGGCGGGGGGGATTGTGTGTTGACCATCGTTGCCATTTGCTCACCCAGTACTATGCCTGGGCGCATAGTATCATCTGGGCAATTTTTTGACAAGGTTAGGGGGTCGATGCAAAGAATTGACAACAATGAATCTGGCGCGTACAGTTAGTAGTGACCTTCGGGGCAGGGTGTAATTCCCGACCGGCGGTAAGGTGTCGCTGTGATACCAAGCCCGCGAGCCGCGATGCGGCTGACCCGGTGAGAAACCGGGGCCGACGGTAGAGTCCGGATGGGAGAAGGTCGCCCGGTAACACGTTGTGTGTGCCGGCGCTGTTGGCGTTGCCATTGGGTAACGTTGGCAGTGCTGGCCTTGCGTGCTGCTGATGGCGTTTACCCCGAAGGTTTGTAAACCTTCGGGTTTTTTTGTTGCCTGCGGCAGCGGTGGATGCTGTCAAGACAAGCGAGGTTCTTGGTGATTTTTGGCGCTACCCGATCAGGCCAGACATCGTTAACGGACGTGGATTCAGTTCCACCGCCTGATCGGAGTACGCGACAACGGCGGGTGGTGCCAAACTGGCTGTTTGTTGTCCTGTCGCTTGGGTTGGGCTTGCTCGGTTGGCAATGGTTGGTGACGGCGCGGCAGATCCCGCCGTTTATCTTGCCGCCACCGGGGCGGGTTGCTGCGCGGTTCGTGACTGCGTTGGCTGATGGCACCTGGTGGCTACACACCAGCACAACGCTGGTTGAGAGTGCGCTGGGCTTTGCCCTGGGCTTTCTGGTGGCCTCAGGGTTGGGGTATTTGCTGGCGCATCAGCCGTGGCTCGAACATTTGCTGTCGCCGTATATTGCGGCGAGTCAGGCCCTGCCCGTGATTGCGATTGCGCCGATCTTGCTCCTCTGGCTGGGGTTTGGCCTCCTGCCCAAAGTGGTGGTAGCGGCGATTGTGGTCTTCTTTCCAATGCTGATCAATACGATTGGGGGGCTGCGGCGGATCGACCCAGCCTTGCGGGAGGTCGCGCAGGTGTATGGAGCGAATCGCTGGCAAACGTTCCGCTACGTGGAGTTGCCATTGGCGTTACCAACCATTCTTGGTGGAACGCGGATCGGCTTCACCCTGGCGGTAACGGGGGCGACGGTTGCGGAGTTCATGGGCGCGGATCGCGGGTTGGGGCTCTTGCTGAATATCTCGCGGGGGTTATTCGATACGCCATTGCTCTTTGTCGCGCTGATCACGCTGGCGGCAATTGCGATGGTGGCCTATGGGTCGGTCGTGCTGTTAGAGCGGCTGCTGGTGCGGTGGTAAGGAGAAGGAGGACAGGTATGGGGCGTTTGAGTCGGGCGATCAGTCTGCTGGCGGTGTTGCTGGCAGTAGTGGGGTGTGGCGCAACGGCAACACCAACTACGGGCAGTGCCGCGCCAGGAAGTGCAGCACCAAGCAGCGCCGCTGGCACGGCTGTGGCGGCGACACCATCGCGAACGACCGGGCAACTGCGGAAGCTGACGATTGGGCTGGGCTATATCCCCGATATTCAGTTTGCTCCATTCTATGTGGCGAAGGAACGTGGCTTCTTCCGTGACGAAGGGTTTGATGTCGAATTCAAGCAGGGATTTGAGACTGATGTCCTCAAATTGCTCGGCACTGGCGCGTTGCACTTTGGCGTTGCTGGTGGCGATGAGGTGATGGTGGCCCGGTCGCAAGGCGTACCCCTTGTCTTTGTCGCAAGCTGGTATCAGAAATACCCCGTCTCGGTGATCGCCCTGGAAAAGGCGAATATTCATACCGTGGCTGACCTGAAGGGGCGGGTGATTGGGGTGCCTGGGAGATTTGGCGCAACGTATACCGGGCTGCTGGCGTTGCTCGATAGTGCGGGGCTGAAAGAGTCGGATGTGCAGCTACGCGAGGTTGGGTTCAATCAGGTGCAAGCCCTGACACAAGGGCAGGTTGAAGCGGTGATGGGCTATACCAATAACGAACCGATTCAATTGCGCGGCCTGGGGCAGGCGATTACCACGATCAACGTTTTTGATCAGGTCAATCTGGTATCGAACGGCCTGATCACCGACGAGAAAACTCAGCGTGAAGACCCCGAGCTGGTGCGGGCGGTGGTGCGGGCCTTCTTGCGGGGACAAGAGGCGACGATTGCCAATCCTGACGAAGCTGTGACGGTATCGATTCCGACGATTCCCGGCTCTGCAGAGAAGCGCGACCAACTGCGCCAGGTGCTGGCGGCGACTTTGCCACTGATGGAAAGCGCGCAAACCGCCGCGCATGGGCAGGGATATTGTGACCCTGCTGCCTGGGCCACCTCGCGTGATCTCCTGGAACGGCTGGGTTTCCTAGGCACGAAGATCACTGCTGAGGAAGCCTATTCCAACGCCTTTTTGCCGCAACGCTGACCACCGTTTGCAGGTGGGGACGCTTCCTGGCACAATCGCCGCATGGAACAACAGCCTCCATTAACGGCAAGCAATGAATTGGCGGTCAGTCGCGCTTGGCAGGCGGGCTGGTTTGACGCTGCGCGGTTGCAGACGACGGACGGACAGCCGCTGACAGTCGTTTATCGGGGCCGCTGGACGTTTGGATTCGGCCCCGATTTCCGTGGTGCGCTGATCGCCTTTGGCAATGAGTTACGGCGGGGTGATATTGAGATTCACTTGCAAGAGGGTGGTTGGCGCGCTCATGGGCATCACCTCAACCCTGCCTACAATGCGGTGATCCTCCATGTGGTGCTTGATCGTGAGCACCTGGCGCAACGATGCCAGCGCCAAGATGGCGTGGTGGTGCCAACGCTGGTGCTACGACCGTTCCTATCTGGGCCGCTGGAACAATTACCCGCTGACCCGCTGGTATCCACGCTTGCCACGATGAACGGTGAGCAATGTGTTGCAGCGGCCAAGCCGCTGACCGCCGCTACGTTGCTCGGGGTACTGGAACGGGCGGGCGATGCGCGGCTGACGGCAAAGGCGGCGGCGTTTGAGGCCCGCTTTACGGTGGCCGCGCCCGGCGAAATACTCTATGCAGGGGTGCTGGAAGCCCTTGGTTATCGTCAGAATCGGGCGGGAATGAGTACGCTGGCGGCGACCTTACCGCTCACCGCAATCGAGGCACGGTTGGCTGGCCTATCCGCTTCGGCGGCGTTTATTGCGGCAGCGGGATTATTGCTTGGTGTGGCTGGCTTGTTGCCGTTTGCGTCAGGTGTGGCGGCGCTTGGTGGCCTTACCCCGGCTGATCAGGTGGCGATTGAAGCGGCCTGGGCTGAACACGGTGGTCCGTGGACAGCGGTGGTGCTAGGCAAAGATCAGTGGCAATTGGCGCGTGTGCGCCCTGCCAATCACCCCGTTCGACGGCTCTTGGGCGCAGCAACGTTGCTGGCGCATTGCCGCGCTGGCGGACTACTCGCAGCAGTATTGGAGCCAGCCACAGCGGAAGAGCCAACGACAACGTTGGCTGAATGGCATGAGCTATTTTTCGGAGCGCCGCGAACTGTTGACCCCCTGGGCCGTTATCTCGGTGCCGATCGGGTCGCTGAAATCATCAATAATATTCTGGTGCCTTTTGTCCTGGCGTATGGGGCGTGGGCGGGCAACGAGCGATTGAGCAGTAGTGCCGCCGCGACCTGGGAGATCGCGCCTGCCGCTGCTGACACTGCGCCAACCACGGCGTTGTTAAACCAACTGGCGGTGCGCTTGCCCCGTAAACTCAAAACTGGCCGCCAACAGCAGGGAGCCTTGCACCTATTTCGCCACTATTGCGAGCAGCGACGGTGTTTTGAGTGCCCCCTAGCGCGGGCGAGTGGGAATGCAATTTCTCCGGACTGACTCGTCAGGTTAGGCCGTGAGGCGGGCGACTAAGGCTGCGGTGTTGGGCAGGAACCAGAGGTCATTGCCACGATTGCACTCGAACACCCAGTCACGCAGGGCGCTGCTCTCAGCAAGATATAGCGTAATACTGCCGATGATCGCCAGTTTCAGATGGTAGGTCACAAATTTTTGGCTGATTGCCCCGGCTAGCCCGCTACGAAGCTGAAAGAAGTTCGCTGGGAGGCGGTCGACTGGCAGCGCCACGAGCGTCGCGCCATTACTGAATGCCTCACCAAGCAGGTCGGTTACAGCCTGCTCCTGGGCAATCATTGCCCGGGTTGATGGGTAATACCAGACTTGTTCAGTACCAACTGTTGCTAGCTGCACGTCGTCCATTCCTGGTGATTCAGTCATCAGCGATCGGTCTAGATAGGGAGTTTGCTGCAATGCGGGGCAAATAGCAAGCCGCCGCCCTAATTGATAGGGCGGCGGCTATGCTGGGCTCCTCGTATGATTTAGGCGGCGAGATTGCGCTGTAGCTCGTCGCAGACCTGCTCGTATTCATGCAGCAGCGATACCCAGAGGTCTTCCCAGTTCGTCATATCTTTGCCATCGGCCAGACCACGCTCGATGCGCTGATAGCCTTGCTCCAGGCGCTGATAGAGGGTGTCGCGCTGGCCTTCGAGTTCGATCCGCTCACCAGCGCTTTCGACCAGTTGTAGCTCTCGTTGGCCATTGATTACCCGATATCGGCGAACCATTGTTGTTCTCCTTCGTTCCAAACGCCAGTGGCCTTAGGCTACTTCGTTACGGCGCCGTTGCAAGGCTTCGATCAGGGTAGAGGCGTCGCGACGGTTCAGCTGGTCAACATCCTGGCTATACAGTTCTTGTGACCAGGTATTCAACTCTTGCTCATCCAGCCCTGCTTCGCGGGCGATGGCGAAGATAAACTTCACCTGACGCTCCGTGGCGCGCTGGTTGCCCTGATCCGCTGTGGCTGACTGGCTGGCTTGGCGACGGCTGCGCCCAGCGTTCAGGTCGACTGGGGCATCGACGATCCGCATCTGGCCGTTTTCGCCGATGATCTGATCGCCGCCGAACTCGTGGTCCTGGCAAAACTGGGTGCCATAGCCTAACGCGGCCAGTGCGCGGCCAATCGCCTTGGTCTCGGCTTTTTCCAGGAAATCGCGGAAATCGCCTGCGCTTTCGCTGCCCCAGCCTGTGGCCGTCCCCCCGTTGGGAATACTGACCCGCGCCTTGAAGATGGCATCGCGATCCTCAAAGCGGACAAGCTCCGTCTCGATGATGGCGTCTGGATGTTCGGTCCGTAGCCAGAGTAAGCGCCACTTGACTTCCAGATACTCGCCACGGCCATTCAGGTTCATCAGATACTTGGCTGGCTCAAACTGCTCGACAGTTGGCTGTCCGGTTCGTTCGCTCATGTGCTTGCACTCCCTTTCTGTACTATCCACGAACCAAGAGAACATTTGTTCTATAGGTAGTATAACGGCTCTGTGCGCTGCTGTCAAGGGGTTAATGGGCGCGAAAAATCCCTGCTAGAATCAGCTTTTTGTGCTGCTAACAGGGATTTGGTTAGGCGATACAATCTGGGCTAGCGGGAGACTAATTGCCCCCCTAAACCATAAACACCGAGCTTTTCCTGAAAGGCTTCGGTGGTCAGGTCAAGCGCCTGGGCTGCACTCGCGCGGTCGCCATTGTGTTGGGTGAGAGCTTCGTTGAGGATCGCCCGCTCGGCTTCGTGGATGATCGTTTCCCACGATGCGCCATCGCGTACCTTTTGGCTGATATCGATCAGGTGGCGTTCCATTGCTGAGGAGAAGACGATCAGGTCGGCACTGATCAAACCACCCTGAGAAAGGACCGTAGCGCGGCGAATCGTGTTCTCCAATTCCCGCACATTGCCCGGCCAGGAATGTTCGAGCAGGACGCTCATTGCTTCCTCGGTGATCTGCGCGGGCGGTGAACCAGGCAAGTAGCGATGCTTATTGAGGAAGTGCTCGGTGAGCGGGGCGATATCTTCTTTGCGTTCGCGGAGCGGTGGGAGGTGAATATTGATCACGTTCAGTCGATAGTAGAGGTCTTGCCGAAACTTCCCTTCGGCCACTTCCTGGCTCAGGTTCTTGTTCGTTGCGGCGATCACGCGTACGTCAACTTTCACGGTGATGGTGCCGCCCACCCGCTCAAATTCGCGCTCTTGCAGCACCCGCAGCAACTTCTTTTGCGTCGCCAGGGTCATCTCACCAACTTCATCGAGGAAGATTGAGCCTTTGTTTGCCTGTTCGAAACGGCCTTTGTGCTGGGCAATCGCTCCAGTGAATGAGCCTTTTTCGTGACCGAACAGTTCACTTTCCAACAATGTTTCGGGGAGCGCCGCGCAGTTGACCTTGATCAGTGGGCCACGACTGTAGAGCGAGTTTTTGTGCAGCATCTCGGCCACGGATTCTTTCCCTGCTCCAGTTTCCCCAGTGATCAGTACATTGACATCGGAGCGAGCGACACGACCAATCGTCTTGAAGACTTCGACCATTGCGGGTGTATTCCCAATGATCTGCTCCTTCGGGTCGCGGTCGCCGAGTTGTTCTTGCAACGCCTGAACCTGATTCGCCAGTTCCTGCCGCTTGAAAAAGTTGTTAATCGTGACCAGCACATGATCAAGGTCGAACGGCTTGGCGATATAGTCGTAGGCCCCTAGTTGAATCGCTTCAATCGCCATATTCGCCGTAGCGAAGGCGGTCATCACGATGATCGGCAACCCTTCTGGCTTGGACGGCGCTTCGCGCAAAACCTCCAGACCATTTTTCTTGGGCATCCGCACGTCCATCAATACCAGATCAACTTCGCCCGCAGTGAGGGCGGTCTGCACTTGCAGACCATCGGTGGCCTCGCTGACTGTAAACCCTTCACCCTGCAAGAAATCTCGTAGGAGGTCGCGAATGGACTCTTCATCTTCGGCGATCAAGATATGGGGCATAGTGTTTGGTATTCTCCGTTTCTTTCGTCGGAATCTGCCCAATTGTTGGGCTTTGGTCCATTGCGCCATTATAGCGGTGGAGACCAATTTCAGGCTAATGGTACGCTATGCCGAAGATTTGGCTGCCATTAATTCAGTCGAATAGCGTATAGTAATGACGAATCTCTCAGTGCAGTATACCACCGAATAGGGGACGGAGAACGTATGACACAGCAAGAGTATTCTCCCGCACTGGCTGATAGCGCTAGTAATACGCTGCAAATCAAGGTTGGCAACACCATCTCCACCATTCGGATTGCATCTGGTGGATTGGCGCAACTCGGGACGTTGATTCGCGCTCGTTATCCAGCCTTACAGCGGGTCTTTGTTGTGACAGTGGGGCCAGTCTGGGCGGCGCATGGTGCCGCCCTGGTGGCGAGCTTGCAGGCGGCTGATCTTCAGCTCTGCCTGCAAACGATTCCTGATGGAGAACCCAGCAAGTCGCTGGCCCAGGCCACGATCCTCTACGAGTGGCTGGCGGCGGAACGGGCCGAGCGCCGTGAACCGTTGATCGCCTTTGGGGGCGGGGTAGTTGGCGATCTGGTTGGCTTTGTCGCGGCAACGTATCTGCGTGGCGTGCCATTTATCCAGGTGCCGCTATCACTCTTGGCAATGGTTGACAGTAGTGTTGGTGGCAAGACGGCGGTGAACCTGCCAGCGGGGAAGAACCTAGTTGGTGCTTTTTTGCAGCCAGAGTTGGTGGTGGTTGACCCCGCCCTGCTCGCCACGCTCTCGCCGCGTGAACAGCGCTCTGGGTGGGCCGAGGTGATCAAATATGCCTTCTTCGATGGCAGTGTGCCGCAGTTGACCGGCCCGCGATTGTTGCCCCTCTTGCGCGAGGAGGGGCCTGCTTTGCGGGCGTTAGCAGAGCCAGCCTGTTCCACAGTGATTACCCAGTGCCTGCGGATTAAGGCGGCAGTGGTCGAGCAAGATGAGCGCGAAACTGGCCTGCGGCGGGTGCTGAACCTGGGCCACACCATCGGGCACGCGATTGAGGCGGTCGCTGGCTATGGTCGCTATACGCACGGCGAAGCCGTTGCCCTGGGCACCCGTGCTGTAGCGCGAGTGGCGGTACGGTATGGCTGTAGCAGCGAGGATCTGGTGCAGCTGGTTGATGAACTGTTTGATGCATTTGGGCTGCCAGCAGCGATCAATGGCTGTTCGGTTGCTGCCCTGATCGCGCGATTTGGCAGTGATAAGAAGGTGCAGGCCGGGCGGGTCCATTGGATCTTGCCCACGGTGCCAGGTGAAGTAATCATTCGCGATGATGTGGCGCTAGCTGATGTGCAGGTGGTTCTGGCTGCTCTGGGGGCTACTGCGCCGTAGGCGCATTGCAGCCCTGCCGCCATTATGCTACACTGCGGCGCGACAATTCAAGCACACTACTCTTATCGGGAGCGGCTGAGGGATCGGCCCAGTGACGCCCGGCAACCGGCAAGCGAAGTCTCGCTGTGCAGCGGTGCCAATTCCGACAGACCTGCCAATGGCGTGGATTTGCCACAGGTTTGAGAGATGAGAGTAGGGGCTCTCTTTCTATGCCCCTGCTCGCCGTGTGCGATGTAGGGCTTTTTGTTGTCTGGACAACTGGCATTTCGGAATAGGAGGGATCACACAGCAGTGAGCGTAATTGTTACTGGGTCATTGGCATATGACCACATTATGCGATTTACTGGCTACTTCAAAGACCATCTCTTGCCCGACAAATTGCACATTATTAATCTCTCATTTCTGGTTTCTTCGCTGGAGAAGAAACGAGGTGGTACGGGCGGGAATATCGCTTACAATGCGGCCCTGCTTGGCCTACAACCACAGCTTGTTGTCGCTGCTGGCAATGATGCTGCCGCTTACCTGGACGCCTTAACCGCGGTTGGGGTTGATACGAGCGCGGCGACGATCATCGACAACGACGCGACTGCATCGGCATTTATTACTACCGACGATGCCAATAATCAGATTACCGGGTTTTATCCTGGCGCGATGAACCGCGCTGGAGAGAAGCCACTGCGTGAAGTGGTGACAGCCGAGACAACGATGGCGGTTGTCTCAGCGAATTCGCTGACGGCTATGCTGCGCTACCCTGGTGAATGTCGCGAGTTAGGGCTGCCCTATATCTACGACCTGGGTATGAACCTGCCGATCCTCTCTGATGACAACGTTCGTGAAGGCCTGACCGGGGCACACGTCGTCATCGGTAACGATTACGAGATCGCCCTGATCGAGCAGAAGACTGGTTTCAGTAAAGCGGAACTGCGCCAACGCGCGACGATGATCGTGACCACCCTTGGTGAGCGCGGCGCAGAGATCGCCGCTGGCGGCGAGGTGTACACGATTCCAGCTGCGCCACCAAAGCAGGTTGTTGACCCCACTGGGGCAGGCGATGCCTTCCGTAGCGGCCTTTTGCTGGGTCTCACGCGGGGCTTCCCGCTGGAGATGGTTGGTCGGCTGGCGACCCAGGCCGCAACGTACGCTGTTGAACACCTTGGCACGCAGGCGCACCAGTACACTCCGGCAGAGTTCGCCGCGCGCTTCAATGAGAGTTTCCCAGATATGCCGCGCCTGAGCGCGGATCTGCAACCACCAACCGCAGAGTGACGCTACGCACAGATACGTGATCAATGGAAGATGCCCTGATTGTTGGGGTACACGATATAACTAGGAGGAAGACTACCATGGCTGAGACACCAACTCGCTTTGACATCAAAGATCCTGAGCTGGCCGCACTAGGGCGGCAACGGATCGCTTGGGCCGCTCGGGAGATGCCGGTACTGGCGCAGATCGCCGAACGTTTCCGGGCCGAGCAGCCGTTGCGCGGGCAGCGCTTGGTTGCCTGTGCGCATATCACGACTGAGACCGCTAACCTGGCCCTGGCGTTACAGGCTGGTGGGGCTGATTCAGTGCTTTGTGCTTCCAACCCACTTTCAACCCAGGATGATGTCGCGGCAGCCTTGGTCGAGATGGGGATTCCTGTCTACGCGATCAAGGGCGAGGATGCCCAGACCTACGAACGGCACATTCGCGCCGTCATTGAGCATCGCCCGCAGATCGTGATCGATGATGGGGCAGACGTTGTTTCGATGTTGCACCGTGAATACCCGCAATATCTGGGGGACGTGATCGGTGGGACAGAGGAGACTACTGCTGGGCTGACCCGCGAGCGGGCGATGGAGGCCGATGGCACCCTGAAATACCCGATCATCGCCGTGAACGATGCCGACACGAAGCACTTCTTCGATAACCGTTATGGTACAGGGCAAAGCACGATGGACGGGGTTATCCGTGCCACGAATATGCTGATTGCCGGGAAGACAGTCGTCGTTGGTGGCTATGGCTGGTGTGGTAAAGGGATCGCGATGCGCGCTGCTGGGTTGGGCGCACAGGTGATCGTCACCGAGGTTGCCCCAGTACCCGCCCTGGAAGCGGCGATGGATGGCTATCGCGTGATGACGATGGAGCAGGCCGCTCCACTCGGTGATATTTTCATCACCGCCACTGGCAATATCAAAGTCATTGACGAGCACCATTTCAGCTTAATGCGTGATGGCGCAATCATGGCGAACTCCGGCCACTTCGACTCCGAGATCAATATGCGGGCTTTGGAAAGTATGGCGCAGGAAGGTCGCCGTACCTTGCGCCCGTTCGTAGAGGAGTTCCAGATCGCGCCAGACAAGCGCTTGGTCGTAATCGGTGAAGGGCGATTGGTCAACCTCGCCGCTGCTGAAGGCCACCCAGCTAGCGTGATGGATATGAGCTTCGCAAATCAGGCGTTGGCTGCTGAGTATCTGGTCAAGCACGGAGCAGAGCTTGAGGCTCGTGTTTATCGGATGCCGCTGGAGATCGACCACGAGATCGCGCGCTTAAAGTTGAAGGCGATGCGGATCGAGATCGATACCCTGAGCGATGAGCAGGAACTTTACCTGCGCTCGTGGCAACACTAAAGAATAGTACAGGGCAGACCGCAGCAGTGCGCTCTGCCCGCTAGCTGATAAGGAAGGAACAGTCGATGAGCACGACATTTATGCAGTCGCCGCAACTGTTTTTCACCTCAGAATCGGTGACAGAAGGCCATCCTGATAAACTCTGCGATCAGATCTCCGATGCTGTTCTTGATGCGATTATGAAGGACGATCCGCAGGGTCGTGTAGCGTGTGAAACCGCTACTACGACTGGCCTGGTGCTGGTCTTTGGGGAGATCACGACCAAAGCCTATGTGGATATTCAGTCGTTGGTTCGCGAGGTGATCAACGATATTGGCTTCAGCAACAGCGAGTCAGGCTTTGATGCCAATACCTGCGCTGTCATGGTGGCGATCAAGGAGCAGTCGCACGAGATTTCCGATGGAGTGACGACGGCCCTGGAGGAGCGCTCTGGCGAACAGCAGCAGCACGACGATATAGCGTCTGTTGGGGCTGGTGATCAGGGGATGATGGTGGGGTTCGCCTGCAATGAAACGCCTGAACTGATGCCCTTGCCGATCTCATTGGCCCACGCCCTGACGCGACAACTCTCAGAGGCGCGGCGGAATGGCTCATTGCCCTACCTGCGCCCCGATGGCAAGAGCCAGGTCACAGTGGAATACCAGATGGGCAAGCCTGTGCGCGTTGATGCCGTGGTGATCTCGACGCAGCACGCGCCAGAGGTCACCAATGAGCAATTGGAACGCGATGTTCGCTCGCAGATTATTGGTGAGGTAATCCCCGAAGGGATGATCGATACCAAGACCAATATCTTCATCAATCCCAGTGGTCGCTTTACTATCGGTGGCCCGATGGGTGATGCAGGGTTGACCGGGCGCAAGATCATTGTTGATACCTATGGCGGCATGGCGCGACACGGTGGTGGCGCATTCTCCGGGAAGGATTCAACCAAGGTCGACCGCTCGGCGGCGTATGCTGCGCGGTGGGTGGCGAAGAATGTCGTAGCGGCTGGGTTGGCCGACCGTTGTGAACTGCAGCTTTCCTACGCGATTGGGGTAGCGCACCCACTCTCGATCAGCGTCGAGACATTCGGCACTGGGAAAATTGCCGATGAACGGATTCTAGAGCTGATTGACAAGCATTTTGACCTGCGACCAGGCGCAATCATCCATGCCCTCGACCTGCGCCGCCCGATTTATCGGCAGACCGCGGCGTTTGGGCATTTCGGACGCCCAGACCTCGACCTGCCCTGGGAACAAACAACCAAGGCTGATGTGCTCCGCAAAGATGCGGGCCTCTAAGTTCTTTCCAGCAGAGTCAGCGCAATAGCAATATTCAGTGGTGGTGGAGCTTAAGTCTCCGCCACCACTTTTGTTGCTTGCGACTGAGTAGCTGAGAGGCAGTATGGTAAAATCGCTCTGGGCGGACAGAGCAACCAGAGCAGTAGGGCCGTTGAATAATCGATTGAAGCGGAGAGTGTGCGTTTGCGAGCCCTGATTACTGGCGTTGGTGGGTTTGCAGGCCCGCACTTAGTGCAGCGATTAGTAGCGAGCACTGATTGGACGCTCTATGGAACGCAGCGACAAGCTGCGCCAACAGGAGCGCACGGGTATACCGCCGTTTCACTTGATCTGCTTGATCGGGAGCAGGTGCAGGCAACGATTGCCGAGATCGCGCCTGATTATGTTTTTCACCTGGCCGCTCAGAGCCACGTCCCCACCTCGCACCATGATCATGGGGCCACCCTGATGAACAATATCATCGGGCAAACGCATCTTCTCGATGCCTGTCGTACTCTTGCCGCGTTGCCACGCGTGTTGATTGTTGCTTCGGGTGAGGAGTATGGCCTGGCTACGCCCGCCGAAATGCCCCTGCGTGAGGATAATCCACTGCGCCCTACCAGCCCCTATGCGGTCAGTAAAGTGGCGCAAGATTATCTGGGATTACAATATTTTCTGGCCTATGGGTTGCCAGTGATTCGCGTGCGCGCCTTCAATCATATTGGTCCGGGCCAGAGCGATCGCTTTGTGATTTCAGCCTTTGCCCGGCAGATCGCCGAAATTGAAGCAGGGCGCTGTGCGCCAGTAGTGCGCGTGGGCAACCTTGAAGCACAGCGTGACTTTCTCGATGTGCGCGATGTTGTCCAGGCCTACTACCTGGCGCTCATTCGCGGCGAGCCTGGGGCGGTCTATAACATTGGCAGCGGTGTTGCCGTGTCAATCAGTGACGCACTGAATCAGTTGCTCGCGCTATCGCACGCGACGATCACCGTGGAGACTGATCCTGAACGACTGCGCCCAGCCGATGTGCCGCTGATTGTAGCTGACACAACGCGCCTGCGGACGACTACTGGTTGGGCGCCCTCGATCCCCTTTACCGATTCCCTCTGCGATGTCCTCAATTGGTGGCGTGAGCAACTCGGTGTACCAGTGATGACCCCCAGTAACGATGATCGTGATGGCCCTGGTGGGAGAGAGGAAGTGCGCGTAAATGTTCGATAGTGATCGTCCTCCAGGCCCAACTGACTATCTCTTTGCCTGGACAGTCTGGCTACAGGCTGAGGAACAGGAGCAGTTCGCCGCTGAGTTTGCACAACTCCGCTCGGTTGGTTCAGCCGCTGATCTGACAGAACTGATGATCTCCTGGCACAATCGCGCAATGCAGCGTCAGGCCCGGCAACGGAGTCTGGAGCGTGAGGATGAAGGTGACTGGGGTTAGGAGTGATCCTGAAAGACCGCTGCCGCCGGCACAGACACTGCTGATTGGCGCGGTCTTTGATGCCTGGGATGATGTTGACCGCGCCCTGGCGGGGTTAGAACCAGCGGTGTTGGTGGAACGGGCCGAAGATGGTCAGGGGAGTTCATTCGCCTGGACCTACGCCCACGTCACGGAATTGGTCGATAGCTGGATCAACGGACGATTTCAGGGATTGCCTGTGCAGGCGTTGATCGGTCAGCCACAATTCCGCGCCGGGGGCAGTGGGGTGGCTGAGGATTGGGGCACAGTTGTGGCCGCCGTACGCGAGGTACGGATGCAGGCAGCGGCATTTTTGGCACCGTTGGGCGAGGCCGATTTGCTGCGGGAGATACCGTACACAGGTTCAGTACGCGGAGTTAGGGCGCATGGCTCTCTCCCATTGCGCTACGCATTGCTGCGGATTATCGCGCACCATTATCTGCATATTGGGGAGATTGAACTGAAACGGCGGCAGTTGGGCCTGCCCGTCGTGGGTGATTTCCCAGGGCAACTTCCCCTGACGTTGGCCGCCGATCGCCAGCCTTAAAGCGTGGCGATGTGCCGATAACGCCAGCCGATCAGGGCGATACAGAGGCTAGATCCCAGTGAGCAGAGCGTAATGCCCCACGAGACCCCCAACCGCTGGGCTAACCAGCCCAGCAGTAGCGCGCCAACTGGGGTGAGCCCAAAGCTCAGCGCGAGTGCGCCCATCACGCGCCCACGCATTGCTTCGCTTGTGTGCGTTTGGACCAGAATCTGATTACCCGAATAAAAGGCTGAGCCAAGGAAGGCCGAACAGGCCAGGAGCAAGCCACTGAAGATTGGGTTGCGCGAGGCGGCAAAGGCGGTGAGTATGAAGCCGTAGATAATGCCCAGGATCAGGGTGAGCCGCCCTTTGTGCGGGTAGCGGTGGAAGCCCGCGATCGCTAATGCGCCACAAAATGAACCAACGCCACTGGCGCCCATAATCAGCCCCAAGCCCTGAGCATCCAGGTGGAGAATATCGCGCACAAAGACTGGCAACATCTGGACATAAGGGTAGGCGAGCAGGGCGGGTGCTGCTCCAAGGAGGAGCAGCCCTGAAAGGGTGCGGTCGCGCCGAATGATGCGCAGGCCATCAAGGACGCCACCAGGCAGGGTCCCGCCCGGTTTCGTCGTTGCTGAGAGCCGAATACCGAAGGTGAGGAATGCGGCGATCAGTAGCGTGCCGGCCTGAGAGATGAAGCAACCAGCCAAGCCCACAAGGCCGATCAAAACTCCGGCGATGGAGGGGCCAATAATGCGGGTGGAACTGTTGCCAGCGGAACTGAGGGCGAGGGCGTTGGGGAGATCCTGATATGGCACAAGCGCTGGTATCAGTGTTTGTGTTGCTGGTTGCGAGAGGGAGAGTAGTGCGCCACTGAAGACGGCGGCGATGATCAGGTGCCACGGTTCTACCCAGCCGCGCCAGTTGATGATCGCGATGATGGTCGCCAGCAACGACCCACCTAGCTGGCAGAAGATCAAGATCCGGCGGCGATTCAGGCGATCCAGTAGGGCACCAGCCGGGAGCGAAAGGAGCAGAATTGGTACGCCGCTGGCAAAGCCGATCTGCCCAACGAAATTGGGGCTATTGGTCAGGTTGAGAGCGAGCCAGCCTAGCGCGACACTCTGAAACCACTGTCCCAGTTGGGTGATCGTGCTTGCTGCCCAGAGGAAGCGGAACTGGCGATGGTGGGTGAGTGCATGGAAAAGATTGTCCTTGGCTGGCTCTTGCAATGGTGCGCTGGTCTGCTCGGCATCATCTTCTATGGTTGGCTCGGCTACCATCCTGCGGCTACCCCCTCTAGTAGGGGAGTATAGCAGTGGGCGGTAGGGCTAAACAGCCCTACCGCCCACGTTGCGTTCTGGTATTCCTGATAGGCTAGCTGAGTTGAAACCCACAGTTCTGGCAGAACTTTGCCCCTGGGGTAACGGGCTGCCCACAATTGGAGCAGAACTTGGCCCCGCCACCGGGAGCCGCTCCACCACCTTGTTGTTGCTGTTGATTGCCCTGCTGGCCCTGGCCGCCTTGCATTGATTGGCGCATCTGCTCGGCCATGGCCATTCCCATGCCCATCCCTAATCCGGCACCCATCCCTGTGCCCTGTGCGCTGCCCGCTTCGCCGGGATT